>JBHHTO010000104.1:0-8193 GCA_046753425.1 Rhodothalassiaceae bacterium
TGCGGACCTCGCCTTGCAGGGCTGCGGCTGCCGCGATGGGGGCAGGGTTAGGCGCTTCGATAACGGCGGCCATGCCGGTGCCCGGCTCACCGGTCGCTTCCATGAGTCTGGCCGTGACCTTGCGACCCTCCACCGCGGTGACCTGCCACTCACCGACCCTCAACGGCCCGAGCGCCGGGTGATGGTAGCTGACCGTCAGCCGATCGCCGGGTTCCGGCGCCAACTCGCCTTCGATGTCGACCGTAATCCGGTCACCCTCGACCCGCACAACGGTGCCCTCAAGTTCGGCAGCGGCGCATTCGCCGGCCGGGAAGCCGGCGCAGCAAGCGACGGATCCGGCCAGGAGCATGTTCAAAAGCCGTTTATTGAAAGGCCTGCGGACGCGGCGGCGGGATTTACTGTCGAGGGTCATCGTCCAGGCATATCCCCAACATGCAATAGGGATTCCCCTTTTGTACCGAGCATTCGTATCCGAGCTGGTTGAGTTCCCCGCAGCTTCGTCCCCGAAGGTGGGGGGGAGTCTCGCTTGCCGGTCTCAAGGGCAGCCCGGTCCGGGTCCCGGGGCCCGCGCCGAACCCCCCTCGGCCCCCCTGGTACCCGCCCCCCCGGGCAGATAGAAGAACAGGGGTTCGAAGACCTGCTGGACTTCAAAGGGATCACAACCCGAATCCAGGGCCACCCAATGTTCCAGAAACACGCCCGACAACGCCATGTCGTCGCCGCCGCGGGCCGCCTGTCGCGCACGGGCGTAAATATCGGAACAAAAGCGTGCCAGATCGGCCTGATACTGCTGGAAGCGGCGTTGCTCCTCCCTCTGCCACTGCAGCCGGCGATGCTCCGCCTGATCGTCTTCCCAAAGACTTTGCTGCTGATCTTCTTCCCAAAGGCTGTGGGTTTCAGCGCCGCCGGCGCCCGGCGTCAGGCCCCGTTCCCGCAGGAACCGGTCGATATCGGTGGTCCTGTGTTCGCCGGTCAGTGCCAGGACCGAAAACTCCCCGAGCGAGCGGCTGACTTCGTCGCCGGGGCAGGATTCCAGCGCGATCCCGGCAAGCCGGTTGGTCTCGAACTCGTCTTCTCGCTGCATGGCGACAAGCGCTTTGCGAAATAGCGCGCGGCAGTCTATGCGGCCGGCCGTTGCCGTGCCCGGACGCGAGACCGGCGGTCGCGCCGGAGGGACGGTCGCGCCTGACGCGACCCGTGGCCTGGGCGCCGGTTCGAAGCAGCTCTTGAGATCGGCGGCCGGCTCATATCCCTCGAGACATCCGCACGCCGGTCGATCCTGATCGTCGTTCCAATAGGATTTCGCGTTGGGCAGGCTGGAACAGTCGAATTCTGCGACCAGTTGATTCCTGGACTTGCGGTAGACAACCAACTCGAGTGCATCGCCCTCCCGGACAGAGGCGCCCTCCCTCACGCTTTGAGAGACGACGGTCTCGGAAAGCGAGTCATAGGGCGCATGGTCTCCCCACTCCGCCGAAATTTTCAGCGGAAGATCGCGCAGGGCGCGAGTGACCTGCTCGCGCGACAGGCCGACAAAGGACGGCATGCTGCCGCGCCAGATATACCGGTCGTAGTAGATAAGCTCGATCTCGTCGCGCGGCCCGACCACAGTTTCTTCCGAAGGCGTCTGACGGTATACGATTCCGCTCTGGGACACCCTCGGCGCATTGCCTTCCGCCCAGGTGCGGACGTTCAAGCCGAGCCTGATGAGTTCTTTCTCGGCGTCCCGCACATGAACGCCGATCAGCTCCGGCATGTCTACCCGGTCGTCATAGGGTCCATAGGCAACGACCAGGACTTGAGAATTTTTCCCTGTCTCGGTGCCGACCGGCGGCTCGACCCTGAACACGCGAAAGGCCTGCTCGGGCGAAGGCGCGGCAACGGCGTGCTGGACATCGGGGTTGAGCCCGGCCTCGAGCAGGCGCCGCTCGGCCACGGCGCCCGGAATATCCCTGATGTCGGGGATCGTCACCGCGGTCAGGGCTTTGTCAAGCAACGTCAGCGTGACGCTCGACCCTTCGGGCCGGCGATAGCCTGGCGCCGGGGTCTGATCCTGAACCTGGAATTCTCTCTCGGCGCTCGGCGCGGGCCGCCCCAGCGCCAGCTCGACATCAAACCCCTGTTCGGCGAGCGTCGTCTTCGCGGTCTCGCCGGGCTGATCGACCACATCGAAGACGAGCTTGCCGATCGGCGCCGGCACAAGGCCGTGACAATGGATGATGCTGGTTCCGGCCAGCTGCGCAAGAACATAGTCGCCGAGCTTGCAGTGATTGAGCGAGTCCATCTGTTCGCGCCGCGCCCAGACATATTCGGTTGGGGACTGGCTGCCCCTGTCGTCGGGCGGTCCCTGCGCCCGGATGACGTTGCCGGGAACCGTCCCGACGACCTGTCCCCATGCGGTATAGCGGGCGTTGCCGCCTTGCGCATTCTCCGGCGGCTCGGCAATGCGGATCCATTGTGCGATGTGACGTGCAATGTCCGCTTGTGCAGGGTCGATTTCCCTGGCTGAAGGGGGACGCCGAAATGTTCCATTCCCGTCGACCTCCGGGGTTCCCGGGGCAGCCCGCACCCCGGTTCCCGACGGCGTTGCAGCGCCGCCCGGCGCTCCGGGTCCCGCGTCTTCGCCGGGTCCTTCCGCTTCCGCGACCAATCGTTCCTGCCGCTCGTACATGTCGGGCGGGATTTCATAGGGGGTTGCGGCCGTCAGGAAGGCGCTGTCGGCGAGCGTCGGCAGATAATAGAGCGTCAGGAATCCGGCTGGCGTCCGCAGGCTGAATTGCAGGGCCCGCCAGCTGGTGAAATCCTGCAAATCCTCGAGCGTTTCCTCGGCGTGCCAGTCCAGGGGCGTGTCGATCTCGACCACAAAGCCCCGCGAATCGGTGCGGATGGTATCGGAATGCAGGATACGCTTGTTCCTGATCTTGCGGCCCGGCTGGCTGGATTGCCCGGAATAGAGATAGCTAATGTCGACGGGCTCGGAGCCCTCCAGCCGCTCCTGTCCTTTCTGGCTCTGGCAGGGCTGGTCTAGGATGATGCACTCCGACAAAACGAACTCGAAGGTCGGCCCGGCAGTCTGGCTTTCATTTGGCAGGATCATTCCGTCATATCCCTTCCAGGACCCAAAAGAGGTATGCAGCCAGCCCGAATAACAGTCGACGCGAGTCGATTCACCCATTTCGGGTATTGGTTTGGAGAGGCATCTGTGACCTTCCGGATACTCGGTCTTCCAGACCACCTTGACCGCGAATTCGATCTTCGGCTGGCCGGCTGTAATCAGGAAGGGAAAGTCGGTGAACGCCAGGCTGACAGCCGCCTTGCGGCCGCTCCCGTATTCGCAGCGGATCGTGCCCCCCGCCATGCCGCTCTGAAAATCGTTCGAGCACTGCTCCTTGAACGAGGCGAAGCCCCAAGTGTGCGAGCCAGGATCCTCCTCGCTGGGTCCGCTGATCCGCACCAGGCGGTAGATGAGGGGATTCTTGTTGGCCGATGCTGTGACCCAGGGGCCGGGAACGGTCAGCATTATCTCCGCGGTCGACTTGTCGAGCAGCCCTTTTTCCGCCTTGAAGCCCAGCTTGATGGCTTCTCTCTCGCCGGTCGGGCTGTCGGCCGCAACGTCGAAGCTGAAGACGATTTCGGCCGACTCCCCGGCCTCCAGCCGGCTGATTTCCGGCGGCGTCAGCCGCATATTCTCAATGCCTTCGGGTGCGCTCTCGATCCCGACCGTGACACCCTCGGCGGGTTTCCCGGACTCGTTGATGACCCAGACGAGGAGCACGTTGTCGACCGAGTTGCTGTCGACTTCGGCTTCGATCGTGACCTGCGACCAGCCGGGCACGGCAAGGAAGAGCGCCGCATGGCAGCCGACAGCGGCAGCCGCCGCGCGGATTGGGCCCGGGCGTCTCACGCGGCCCGCCTTATGCTGGCGGAGAATACGGATCCCTTGCCGCGCCGCGGGAAAGGCATGATCGTGTCGGTCTGATTGACGGGAACGGCCGGCAAGCGCTTGCCCGAAGTGCGGTCCACAGGCACCGCATCGGGCGCCGGCGGCTGCTTGAAGTCGTCGGGCCGCAGCTTGATCGGGCCCGAACCGAAAAGCGCCGGCTTGCTCAGGACCGGCCCTACGTGGGGGGCCCGCTCGCCAAACAGACGAATGAGGTCGTCGATCTCGGTGTCGTCGAAGCCGGCCTGGCTGAGCCGGGTCCTCAAACCGCTGGCGGAGTAATTCGAAATCCTGTTGAACTGATCCACCATGTCCTCGAGCCTGAGCAGCTGGTCATAGCGGCTCATATGCATGAGGTGGGTGCGGTTCTTGATGAAGCCGGCTACCATATCGCCATAGTATTGCTGAAACCCGGGGTCGGACATCCTGCCGCGCAGGCGGCCATGGACCATGGCGACCGATCCCTCGATGGCGTCGGCGGTAGACGCGAAATCCGCGTCGAGCATAAGCCTGTGCTGATTTGGTTTCAGCGAAGCGCGATCGAAGTCGATGCTCCAGAAATTGCCGTGCTCATCGACCAGGGAATTGCTCAAATGCCCATCCGCGTCGCCGATGGATGCCCTGGCCGCACGGGCCCTGGCCATGTCGGCCCGGAGCGCAAGCAGGTCATGTTCCCCCAATTCGAAAAGTTCGCCGCGAACGCCATCGATCGGCCGCATGAGCACCGCGTTGTCGAGATCCGCGGTGAGCATCGATTTGCCATCCGGATGTGGGACGCTGAAGCTTTCACCTCGGCCCGAAAAATTCCGGCTGGCGGGGGCGTTGAGGCCCATTTCGTTGAACACCGCCGCGCCGTAAAGCTCCCGCTTCACCGCTTGCCGGGACTCGAGCGGCTTGACCAGCATTGCTCTGCCGTCAGCGAGTTCGATCTTGTAGATATTGTTATTCCCACTTCCGAAAAACGTGATCTTGACCGGTCCCTCGGCACCGGGAGCTTGATTGTTGAAGTCCAGGATCGCCTGGTGGAAGTCGTCGGCCTCCTCCTTGGCGATCGGGTCTTTGGCCGGCAAATGAGGCGAGGCGGCGCGTTTGGCGTGATAGTCGAGGCGTGCTGCACGGGCGCGGGCAACCAGCGCCATGCGCTCCTTGAGATATTTCACGCGATCCATGTTGGGTCTCGCCTCGTCCAGCTCGATCCTTCGGGCGATTTGATAGGTTTCCAGCGCGCCGTCGAGATCGTCCGCCGCCAGCAGGGCATCGCCCTGGCGCAGGATCACGCCGCCGGCCTCGCTGCCGTCGCCGTAAAATTCGTCATCGAAGAAATATCGATATCGTTTATCGGGGTCCTCGAAGATCGGCCGTGCCGAGGGGGCCTCGTCCACGTCGTAGGCGAGGTCGGGGTCAGACGCCAGGCGCCGGCGGGTCCGGGCGATCCGCATTTGCAGCTCGTCAAGCTGCCCGGAAACCTCCTCGGCCAGCTCCTTGCCCGCCCGGGCGGCGCGTCTGGCTTCCGCCATGTCGCCGCGACGCGCAGCGGCGCCCGCCTGCTCGGCGGCCTCCTCGGCGGCCTCGGACCCGGTTCGGATCTTTCCGGGCGCCGGCCGCACGCCCGTTGTCGGAAGCGCGGCGCCGGCAGCCGGTCTCGCGGCCGGCGACGGCGCGCTTGCTGTCGGAGACGCACCGCCGGCGGCCATCCTCCGCGTCGGCGCCGGCACGCGCCCGCTCTCGATTTGATCGAAGACATCGTTCAGAGCCGCGATCGCGCGGCGCTCGTCTGCGACGGCGCGTTCCAGCGCGTCGACGCGCGCCAGAATCCTGTTGAGCGGTGCGCCGGACTGCTTGACGACGACCCAGAAGTATTCGTGCGCCTCGAAGGCGTCGATGAGATTGACGAGAAAGACGGCGCCCGGGATCCCGCTTGCCTCCGCGGCCAGGTGAGCGGAGATCATGACGCCAATGACCGCCGCGAATTCGGTGGCCCGATAGCTGCCATAGAGCGATCCGAAAACCGCGGCCTTAAGATAGCCGGTTCCGGTGCCCGACTCGAACGCCGCCCGGGTTGCCGCGCTGAGCCGGCCCAGATATTGCTGGTCCAGCGCGTGCGCCCGCAGGAGCGACTGGCCATAGCCGGTTCTGGAGAATGATTCGGCCAGCCGGTCCAGCCGCATCCCGGGGAACAGCCTGCGGCCGACGGTCTGACCTTCCACCACCGCGGCGGCCACGTCGTCGCCGGGGGCGGCCCACCACCAGCGCTCGCCGACCTTGACCTTGGTGATCGCGTTCGGGCCCCAGATCGTCAGCAGGTTGCGGACGCTGAAGATGTCACCGAACAGCTCCCAGGGGTGATAGTCGGAATCGATCGTGTCGAAATAGCTGGCCGCAAAGGCCTCGCTCACGTCCTCCTCGAAAAAGAACGGATCGTCGCTCGCCAGCCGCTTGAGATCGGGGAGCTCCGAGATAGTCGCCTTGATGTCCTCGAGCAGGAGCGCTGCCTTGTCGAGCGCCATGGCACGGCTGTCAACGCGCCGCAGGACGACTTTTTCGGAGAGTTCGCCGACGCTGATCCCCTGAATCCCGGGCAGCGGAATTCCGTTCTTCACCAGGCGAATGATGGCATTCAGCGAAATGACATGTTTTGCCGTCGCGGTCTGGACCTGATCGACGAGATCGGCGTTGGCGCCCGGCACGTCGAACGCCGGCAGGCCGCCGGTCAGCGATACCGGCCCCATGCCGAAATAGGTCGACCAGACCTCGGCGATGCCCTCCCACAAGCCTTCGGGCTCGCCGGCATAGAAGCCATGGCCGTCAAGATAGGCGCCGAAGGCGGCCAGGTTCAGGGTTTTTTCGCGCAACAGCTTCGCCGAGACCATGCGCAGCCAGTAGAGTTCTTGCTCGCGCAATTCGGCGCGCGCTTTTTCGTGGGTGGGGTTGTATCTGACGAACTCGCGCAGGGACTTGAGCGCGCCCGCACGTTTGAGGCGGGACTCCGTCAGTTGCCGGGACAGGTTGGGATTGGCGGCCGCCGCGTCAGCCTCGCGGGCCCGCCAGTCGAGCTGCTGAAACCAGAGTTTTCTTTCGAGGTTGTCCGCCTCGGCAAGCTTCATTTTGGCTTCGATATACGATAGCGCCTGCGGCCTGGCGTTTGCCTTCGGGTTCATCGCCTCGATCAACCGGGGCAGCTCATCCTCGCGGTACCATTCGGCTGCGTCGTAGAGCTCGATTTCGAGAAAATCCCGCTCGTTTTGCAGGTTTTCCAGCTGCTCGCGGGTGAACCGCCGGGGCCGGTCGACCAATCCGATCCTGACTTCGAGCTTGGCGATAAGCCGGCGGTGCAGGCTGAGCGCCCGTTCGATGAGCCCGTTCTGGCTGTCCTTGATGCCGCCGATTTCGTCGCCGAGCACGTCGCGCGCATGGCGGAGCCTCTCGGCAACCGCCCCGTGTCCGCCAATCGAACCGTCGAGATCTCCGAAAAAGAACTCGATCAAATGCGGGTGTTTCTCGAGCTCGATATCGAAGAAACCGGGATCGCCGAGCACCATTCCCCGGGACACGTATTCGGTTCGAAAAAGGCGCATCCAATGGGCGCGCTTCTCGGCCGCATCCTTCGCCAGAACCGAAAGATCGAAGCGGATTTCGTTGGTCCGCCGCTCATATTCCGCAAGCGCGCGGGTATAGCCGACAAACCAATCCCAGAAACCATCGTCGGGGGTGGAGGATTGGGGGAGGATCCGAAGAATTATGCCGTCGAGTTCTTTGCCCGCGACAGGGGCGCTTTCGCCGGTTTCCTGAGCGGAGCTGGTGGAATTTGCGAGAAAGCAAAAGGCAAGCAAGCCCGCGGCGAGAGCGCCGATGATGTTTTTGTCCCATGGCCTGGTGATCGCGGGCCAGGGGCGTTTGAACCAAGTGCGTCCTGCCATGACGCCCCCCAAGCAGAGCATGCTACAGCATTCCCGGCCAGGGCAAAACCAGGGCGACGACATTTGCACGCGCCACGCCATGACCTGGGCCCGTCGCCTCGAGCGCGTGTTCTGGATCGATATCCAGACCTGCGAGCACTGCGGGGGCGCGGTGCAGATCATCACCAGTATCGAGGACCCGGCAGTCATTGCGTGATCTCGCCATACATTTCATCCTGCAGGGTGCAAATACTTTGTCGGAGCCCCGGTGTCGCCAATCTTGTGATGCTATGCACCTTAGTAAAGCCGTGCGAGAGATACCGAAATACCGACAGGTCCGCGCCACCTGCCGGGGCT
>JBHHTO010000105.1:0-8065 GCA_046753425.1 Rhodothalassiaceae bacterium
CATGGTGGCCTCGAACGTCGCTCTCCGTGCTGCCGGCGAGGAAGCGCCGCGCGATTACGAATTCCGGCTGCGCCATGTCGACGGCTCGGTGATCTGGGTCAATTGCCGCGCCCGAATTACCAACTGGAAGGGCGCGCCCGCGGTCATTGCCAGCCTGTTCGACATCAGCGAGCAGAAGCGGGCCGAGACCGAACGGCTGTTCGAACGTGTCTTCGAGCTGTCTCCCGACGTCATCACCCTGTCGCGGGTAAGCGACGGCACCTTCCGATTCGTCAACGACGCCTTTCTCACCACCATGGGATTTGCACGCGAGGAGGTCATCGGTCGCAATTCGAAGCAGCTTCGCCTGTGGAAGAACCGCGAGCAGCGGCGCGATCTTGTGCAGCGCCTCGCGAAGGAGGGTATCGTGCACAATTTCGAGTGCCAGATGCGGCGCAGCGACGGCACCATTCTCGACATGGCCATGTCGGTGACGACGCTTCCCTATTTGGGGGAGGACTATTTGCTGCTCGTCGGCCGCGACATGACGGAATACAACCGGCAGCAGCGCGAGCTCCGCCGCAGCAAGGAGGCGGCCGAAGCGGCCAACCGCACCAAGTCGGAATTTCTCGCCAATATCAGCCACGAGCTGCGGACACCGCTCAACGCGATCATCGGATTTTCGGAGCTCATGCAGCGGGAGACGCTGGGACCGCTCGGGCACGAGCATTACCGTGGCTATTGCGCCGACATCCTCGATGCCGGCCGCCATCTGCTGGCGATCATCAACGACATCCTCGATCTCTCCAAGCTCGAGGCAGGCCGGCTTACCGTCGAGCGCGAACGGGTGTCGATCGACGAGATCTTCGAGCCCTGTGTCCGGCTGGTCAGCGATCGGGCGGAAAAGGCGGGACTGGAACTCCGGGTGGAAGCGGCGACGGAGGCCGGGCCCGTCCTCGGCGATATCCGGCGTCTGAGGCAGGTGATGCTCAATCTCCTGTCGAACGCGGTCAAGTTCACGCCGGCGGGCGGCCGGGTCGTGATCGGCGCGGTCGCGGAGGACCGGGAGCGGACCCGCCTTTTCGTCTCCGATACCGGCATCGGCATGTCGGAGGCCGAGCTTGAGAAGGCGCTGACCCCCTTCGGACAGATCGATTCCTCGCTCGCCCGGCGCTATGAAGGCGCAGGGCTCGGCCTGCCGCTCGTCAAGGCGCTGGTCGAGATGCAGGGCGGGCGCTTCGTGCTCGAAAGCGCGCCGGGCGCAGGGACGTGCGCTTCCGCAATCCTGCCGCGCGCGGAGCGGGCCTGAGCCGCGTCATTTCCGCAGGACGATCCGGCCCCCTTGCATGACGAGGCGTACCGCACGCAGGGCCGCGATGTCGTGCGTCGGGTCGCCTGCGACAGCGACAATGTCGGCAGCAAGACCGGGCGCGATGCGGCCGATCTCGTCCGCGAGCCCGAGCAGGCGGGCGTTGGTCGCGGTGGCGGCGCTGAGGACGGCCACGGGCGTCATGCCGTATTCGACCATCAGCTCCATCTCGCGCACGCTGTCGCCATGGGTGAAGACGCCGACATCGGAGCCCATGCACATGGGCACGCCGGCGGCAAGGGCGAGGCGGAAGGTTTCCTTCTTCCGGGTCACGCGCCGGGGCTCGGGGTCGCGACCCTTGCGCCAGCCCTGATATTGCGCCACCACCTCGCCGGCGGCCAGCGTCGGACAGTAGAAGACCCCGCGCGCCGCCATCAGGGCGAAGACCTCCGCCGTTCCCTCGTCGCCATGCTCGATCGAGCGCACGCCGGCGAGCGTCGCCCGCCGCATGCCCTCGGCGGTGGATGCATGGGCAACCACAGGGCGCCCCGCATCGCCGGCGATGCGCACCAGGCTCGCGAGCTCCTCGAGCGAAAAGGTGGGGCGCGCGCTGCCGGCGGGTCCCCAGCGATAATCGGCATAGACCTTGACGAAATCGATGCCGTGGCCGATCTGGCGCCGGGCGACGCGGATGAGCTCGGTGCCGTCGGCCTCCTCGGCGCCGAGCGGCACCGCAACATGCGGTGCGAAGCCCTTGGGGCCGTAGGAGCCGGTGGCGACGATCGCCGGCCCCGCGACGACGAGCCGCGGCCCCGCGATCACCCCCTTGGCGAGCGCGTTGCGCAGGCCGACATCGGCATAGCCCGCGCCCTCGGTGCCGAGATCGCGCAGCGTCGTGAAGCCGGCCTCGAGATGCGCCCGCAGATGCATGACCGCGCGGGCGACGCGCTCGGCGCGGGACTCCTTCAGTACCTGATCGTTCCATGAAGTCTCGTCATAGGGATGAAGCAGGACGTGGCTGTGCGCCTCGATGAGGCCGGGGAGGAGAGTCATTCCGGCAAGATCGATCCGGCGCGTGCCTTCGGGCACGGCGAGCGCGGCCGGCGGTCCCGCCGCGGCGATGCGGCCGTCCGTGACCAGAACCGCCCACCCGGCATGGCGCGCGGTTCCGTCGAAAACGGCATCGGGCGCGAGCAGGAGCGACTCGGCGCGTAGGGCGAGCGGGGCGAGCGCGAGGAGGACGGTGAGGATGAGGCGGCGCATGGTGGTCCCTCCGATGCCGACAGCAGGGCCAAGAGCCTATGCCCGGCGGACGCAGGCCACAATCCCTCTGCTTGCGGATGTGCATTCTGTCTGGCCTCCGGCGCGGCCGTTTCCTAGGGTCCATCTCATGGGACAGCGCGCAGGCGGCATGGATCACGAACGACCGCATCGTGCGGCGCCACACCATGTTTTTTTTCCAGCCGCAGCGCTGATCGCTGCGCTCGTGGTGCCGCTCAAGATTCTCGTCGTGCGCGGACTCGTTGCCGCCGACGGTCTGCCGCCGGCCTGGCACGGGCACGAAATGCTGTTCGGCTTCGCCGGCGCGGTCATGGGCGGCTATCTGCTGAACAGCCGGCGGCCGATGGCCATCGCGCTGGCACTCCTCGCCTGGCTTGGCGGGCGGGTGGCGATCCTTGGCGGTCTGGCGACGTCGGGAGCATTCGTGATTCTGCTCCTTGCCTACCCGCTGACGCTTTTCGCGCTTGCCGGATGGCCGATGCTGCGCGCGGCGAAGAGCCCGCGCAACGCCGTTTTCGGCCTCATCCTTGCGGGGTTCGCGCTCGGCGAAGGCCTGTACGCGACCGGCGTTGCGGGCTGGCTGCCGGTGGGCGCCGACGCCGCGATCCGCTTTGCGGCGGATGTGGTCCTCCTGCTTCTCTTCACCATGGGCGGGCGCATCATCGCCGCCGCGAGCTCGGGTGCGCATCAGGCGCGTGGCATCCATCGCCACGGCCTGGCGCAGCCGCGGCTCGAGCGGGCGGGGCTGGCCCTTCTCGCGCTCATGCTCGGGCTTGACGCTGTGGGGGCCTGGCCGGAGATGGCGGCACTTGCCGCGGCCGGAGCGGGCACGGTGATCCTGATGCGGCTTGCCGGCTGGCGCGTTTGGGAACTCGTCGGGACGGGTGCGCTTTTCGTTCTCCATCTCGGTTATGCCTGGCTCGGGCTCGGCCTGATCCTGCGACTGGCCCCGCTGGTGAGCGATCGCTTTGCGACGCTTGACGCCCTCCATCTGGCACTCGTCGGCGGGCTCGGGACGCTCGCCATGACGATGATGGCCCGGGTCAGCCTGCAGCGGGCGCGGCGCACCATAGGCCTGCCATCGTGCCTTGTCATTGCGATCGGGCTCGTCGCGCTTGCCGCGATCCTGCGCGGCTTGTCCGCCCTCGCCATGCCGGCTGCGGGCGACGTGCTTCTTGGCCTTGCCGCCGGCGCCTGGGGTGTGGCCTTTCTCATCCTTCTTGGCTGGCTCTCGCGCATCCGATTATGATCGCTGAGCCTGCGACCAATTGCGCTCTCGGCAAGGGCGGAGAATCGGGCGAAACAGTGGGACGGTTTCGAGCCGGAGTGGGAGTGTCGGATGCAGGACTGTCGGACAATGAGCGAGGTGCGCGAGCGGATCGACTCCATTGACGAGATGATCATCGCCCTTCTTGCCGATCGCGTGCGGCTGATCGAGACTGCGGCACGCCTCAAGACGGCACGCGAGGCCGTGCGCGACGAAGCGCGCATCGCGGAGGTGCTCGAGAAGGTCCGCCGCCACGCCGCCCGGGCGGCGGTGCCGGATGAACTTGCCGACATGCTTTACCGCCGCCTCGTCGCCTGGTGCGTCGATTATGAATTCCGCTGCTTCGACCGACTCTGCGCCGAACGCCGCGGCTGAGCCCGGCGCTCTCAGTCGGCGAGCGAGAAGCTGAGCGGCAGGAGATCGCCCATCCGGTATTCGCGGCGGCCGCCCTTGCCGTCGGCAAGCAGGATTCGCGTTTCCGCGTCGGCGAATTCGCGGATGCGCTGCCGGCAGCCGCCGCAGGGCGTGCAGGCTTGCGGGTCGTCCCCCGCCGGACCGCCGGCGACGGCGATGACCGAGATTCGGCCACCGCCCGCGACGACCATGGCACCGATGGCATTGGTCTCGGCGCAGGTGCCTTCCGGATAGGCGGCGTTCTCGACATTGCAGCCGAGATGGAGCCGCCCCTGATCGTCGAGAAGTGCGGCGCCGACATGATAGTGCGAATAGGGCGCGTGGGCGCGCCCACGAACAGTCTCGGCCGCCCGCATCAGCTCCTGATCCGGAATTGACGCCATGGCGTCTACTCCGCCGCGCGTGGGACCGGACGCGGCCGGTTGCGTTCGTTGCGGAGGGTCTGCGCCGCGAAGTCGGGCTGGAAGGCGGGACGCGTCACATAGCGCCCGGCGCCGCGCTCGGCCCTGAGATCGCCGTCGGCCCAGGTGATGCGGCCGCGGCTCAGGGTGTAACGGGCAAGGCCGGTCACCTCCATGCCCTCGAAGATATTGAAGTCCACATTCTGGTGGTGGGTTTTCGCCGAGATGGTCTTTGTTGCCGCCGGATCCCAGACCACGATGTCGGCATCGGCGCCGACGCTGAGACTGCCCTTCTTCGGATAGACATTGAACAGTTTGGCGGCGTTGGTCGAGGTGACGGCGACGAACTCCTCGCGCGTCAGGCGGCCGGTGCCGACGCCATGCGTCCACAGCACGGCGAGGCGATCCTCGACACCGCCGGTGCCATTCGGGATCTTCGTGAAGTCGTCACGCCCCATCGCCTTCTGGTCGGCGCAGAAGCAGCAATGGTCGGTCGCCGTCGTCTGCAAATCGCCCGCCTGCAGGCCGAGCCACAGCGCCGCCTGATGCTCCTTCGGGCGGAACGGCGGCGACATGACATGCGCGGCGGCGAACGCGAAGTCGGGATGGCGATAGACCGAATCGTCGATGAGCAGATGACCGGCAAGGCACTCGCCATGCACGCGCAGGCCGCGCCGCCGCGCGGCGCTGATCTGCTCGAGCGCATCCTTCGCCGAGACATGGACGATATAGAGCGGCACGCCGATGGTCTCGGCGAAGCGGATCGCGCGGTGCGCCGCCTCGCCCTCGGCCGCCGGCGGGCGCGACAGCGGATGGCCCTCCGGCCCGGTGATTCCTTCCTCGAGAAGCTTCTTCTGGAGCTGCCAGACGAGCTCGCCATTCTCCGCGTGCACGGTCGGCATGGCGCCGAGCTCGAGCGCCCGCGAGAAGCTCAGATAGAGGATGTCATCGGTCGCCATGATGGCGTTCTTGTAAGCCATGAAGTGCTTGAAGCTGTTGACGCCTTCCTCACGCACCAGCGTCTCCATATCGGCGTGGACGCTGTCGTCCCACCAGGTGACGGCGACGTGGAAGCTGTAGTCGCTCGCCGCCTTCTCGGCCCAGCCGCGCCAGGTGCGATAGGCGTCCATCAGTCCCTGTCCCGGATCGGGGATGACGAAGTCGATGATCATCGTCGTGCCGCCGGCCATCGCCGCCGCGGTGCCGGTGTAGAAGTCCTCGGACGCCACGGTGCCCATGAAGGGAAGCTGCATGTGGGTGTGCGGGTCGATGCCGCCGGGCATCACATAGCAGCCGCCGGCGTCGATCACCGCCGCGTCCGCCGGCGCCTCGAGAGTCTCGCCGATGGCCTCGATCACGCCATTGGCGCAGTAAAGATCGCCGCGAAAGCTGCGATCCGCGGTGACCAGGGTTCCGCCTCGGATGAGAATGGACATGGCCTCGATCCTCCTTAAGAGATCGGCGGCGCGGAACTGCGTCGCGCAAGAAGAAGATAGACGATGGCGGCGGTGAAGGCACCGACAAACCAGGCATAGCCATAAAGCCGGTCGAACAGCGGCGGCACCTCCGCGAGCACCGCGGTCTGATGCAGGAAGCCGGGCAGGCTCGGCAGCACGCCGAGGACGAAGGCAAGGAGCCCGGCGCGGTTCCAGCCGCCATGGCGGGCATAGGGTCCGTCGGCGCGGAAAAGGGCGTCGACATCGAGCCGCGTGCGGTGGAGGAAGAAATAGTCGGCAATGAGGATGCCGGCGATCGGGCCGAGCAAGGCCGAATAGCCGACGAGCCAGGTAACGATATAGTCGCCCGCGGTGGCCATCAGCTTCCACGGGAACATGGCGATGCCGAGCGCCGCCGTGATGTAGCCGCCGGTGCGGAAGCTGATCCGCCCCGGCGCGAGATTCGAAAAGCCATAGGCTGGCGCCACCACATTCGCCGCAAGATTGGTGGTCAGCGTCGCGAGGATGAGAAAGGCGAGCGCGACGATAACCCCGATGCCGCCCATGCGCGCGGCGAGGTCGATGGGGTTGGAGATCGCTTCGCCATAAATGACGACGCTCGCCGAGGTCACCGCGGCGGCGATGAAGGTAAAGAGTGCCATCGGGATCGGCAGGCCGAGCGCCTGACCGATGAGCTGGTCCTTCTGCGAACGGGCGAAGCGCGTGAAATCGGGGATATTGAGCGCCATCGTCGCCCAGAAACCGACCATCGCGGTGAGGCTGACGAAGAAGACCGGCCAGAACTGCCCCTCCTTCGCGCCGCCGGGCACGAAGGCGGAGGGGGCTTCGAGCATGGGGCCGAAGCCGCCCGCCTTGACATAGGCCCAGACGAGCAGGGCGAGGCCCATGGCGAGCAGCACCGGCGCAGCCAGCGTCTCGAGCCAGCGGATGGAATCGGTGCCGTTGCGAATGAAATAGAGGTGCAGCGCCCAGAAGGCCCCGAAACAGAGCGTCTGCGCGAGGTCGATATCGAGAACCGGCAGGGGCGTGCCGCGGAAAGCGTCACCCGTCAGCGCATTGAGGATGACATAGATGGCGGAGCCGCCGACCCAGGTGTTGATGCCGAACCAGCCGCAGGCGACGAGCCCGCGCGCAAGTGCCGGGATCTTGGCACCCTCGGTGCCGAAGGAGGCGCGCAGGAGGACGGGGAAGGGCACGCCGTGCCTGGCGCCGGCATGGCCGATCAGCACCATCGGGACAAGGACGATGACATTGCCGAGAAACACGGTGAGCACCGCCTGCCACCAGTTCATGCCCTGCGCGATGAGCCCGCCGGCAAGGAGATAGGTCGGCACGCACACGACCATCGCCACCCAGAGGGCGGCATAGGCCTTCCAGTCCCAGGTCCGCGCCGCGCGACCGGTGGGCGCGAGATCGGCATTCGAGAGCGCGTCGGCGGCGCTTCCATCATTGACGATCGCTTGCGCTTGTGCCGCGTCCTGCATCTCTTTCTCCCCTGCCGGCCTCCGCTACAGTCAAACCCTGGCGCGGTTGCCCTTCGAGACGGGCCTGCGGCCGTCCTCAGCGCGAACGGAAAGCCGGAAGTCCGTTCGTCCTGAGCATGTCGAAGGGCGAACGGTGCACGGCCCTGTCATCCTTATGGTCAAACAACCTCCGTCAGGATGCCATAGGTCTCCGGCCGCCGGTCGCGGAAGAACTGCCACAGATTGCGCACCTCCTTCACCATGTCCATGTCCATGTCATGGATCAGGAGCTCGTCCGCGTCGCGGCTGGCGATGGCCTCGATCTGGCCGCGCGGATTGACGAAATAGCTCTGGCCATAGAACGCGCCGATATTCCACGGCTCCTCGCGGCCGACGCGGTTGATGGCGCCGATATAGCAGCCGTTCGCCACCGCCGCCGCGGGCTGCTCGAGCTTCCACAGATACTCCGACAGACCCGCCACGGTAGCGGACGG
>JBHHTO010000106.1:0-8025 GCA_046753425.1 Rhodothalassiaceae bacterium
TCATCAACACCCAGAGGAGACCGTGTTCGACATCGAGATCGCGCGAAGACACAACGAGCCCGGGGCGACGCTGCCGCACGGGCCGGTCGGTATAGGGAAACGGAACCTTGATCACGTCCCATGGTTCAAAGTGCGCCATAGGCCTTTCGGTCCGCTTCGCTCGCCCATTCCTCGAAGATGGCGAAAGGATCATCGTGGATTTCGGAGGAAGCCCGCGTCAACAGCACATGCTGCCCTTCGATCACATAGACGATCTCGTCGCCGGGCCTGAGACGCAAGGCCGCCCTCACCGGCTGCGGGATGGTCGTCTGGGCCTTCTTCGTCAGCTTGCTCGTAATCATGCGGCTGTCCTTGCAAGGAATTTCCTTACAAGCTTGCAGATAGGACGTTCCCTGGACCGCGTCAAGCAAAGGGACTTACGGCAATGCGACCGATGCGCGCGGCCGCCGGCGCCCCCGCGTCTCCTTCAGCCATGCCCGGCGACTTGTTGTGAGCCGTATGTGGATTCGCTCTCGAACAGCGTCGGGATGCCGTTTGCCATATTGTCGGCGAGGGTGGGCAGCAGGATACTCCCCGTTCGCTCGCGCAACCAGAGCGAAAGCCCGAATCGCCCCGCCTGAGCGGGCCGCAGCCGAAAGCACGCCGCCTCGCGATGCCGTGCTTCCGTCAGCCGGGAAATTGCGGGCAGCCGGAGCATTGGTCGGGTCACCAGCCCCTGCCCGCCCGCTCACCGGGGCCGGAGACCATTCGCTCAGGCCGCGCTCGCCGTGGCGGCCGGCCCGGCATGGCGCGCGGTCAATGGGTTGAGCTCGCAGGCCTCGTCCCAGGTGATGATGCTCAGCGTGCGCACGAAGCTGCCGGCACCGACATTCTCGGCGCACCAGAGCCCGAGCTCGACGATCTCGGATTCCGAAAAGTGTTCCTTGAGCGCGGCATAGAAGGCGTCGTCGTCGGCACGCGCGATATCGTGCTTCAGATAGTCGGCAAAACGCACCGCCAGTTTCTCGCGCGGGCTCAGGATGCTGCTCGTCTCATAGTCCCAGACCTCCTGGATCTTTTCCTCGGTGAGTCCGGCGGCTTTCGCGCGCGCCGAACGCACCGTGCCGCAATAGCCGCAGCGGTGCTCGAAGGCGATCCTGACGCGGCAGAGCTCCTTGAGATCGGCCGGCAGCTCGCCCTCCTCGGTCAGCGCCCGCCAGTAGCGGTACCAGGCCTCGCCGGCCTTGCTCCTGAACAGGATGCGCAGAACCCGCGGGTCCGGCGATCCGTTGCGCTCCGCGTGCGCGATATGCTCGCGGGCGGTTTCGGGAATCTCGTCGTCGCCGAGATAGGAAAGACGGGGCATGATGGGCCTCCTTGCTTCATGTCCTTGGGCCACGGCGAGACTAGATGATCCGGGTTCTTATAAGAAATTATATCTTTTTATATTTTCTATCATATATCCTGATGTACCCTGCGAGCCGGAGGATCCCTGGCCCCGATGTTCAATTTCCGCCACATTGCGGCATTCGTTGCGGTCTATGAAGAGGGAAGCTTCAGCCGTGCCGCGGTCCGCATGCATGCCACCCAGCCGGGGCTTTCGATGCAGGTCGCGCGGCTCGAGGAGGCCCTGGGGCTGTGCCTTTTCCGCCGCTCCGCAAAAGGTGTGGTGCCAACCCAGGCCGGTGTGCGTCTTTATGAACGGGCGACCGCAATCCTGCGTGACCTCGCTGCCGCCGAGGCCGAGATCCGGGCGCTCCGGGGCACCCTCAGCGGCAGCGTCCGGGTCGGGCTCATGCCGGCCTTCACGCACAGCATCCTCGCTGCGGCGTTGCTCGAATTCAAGACACGCCATCGACATGTCGAGCTCGCCGTCGCCGAGGCTTACAGCCCGGCCCTGACGGATTCTGTCGCCGCCGGCATCCATGATTTCGCCATCGTTCCCGCGGGGCAAGAGCGGACCGGTCTCCGCACCGCCCCCTTCGGTCGCGATCGTGAGCTCCTCGTCAGCGGCAGGGACAGCCCGCTTCCCCATCTCGCGCCGGTGCGGCTCACCGATCTGCCGCCGCTGCGTCTCGTGTTGCCGAGCCGCGGCAACAGCCGGCGCGACACGCTCGACCGGGTCTTCCAGGCACGGGGCATCACGGTCGCGGCGATCCTCGAGGTCGACGCCATGGCGGCAACCCTCGACATCGTTGCCGGCGGCGGCTGGATGACCATCCTGCCAGCCACGCTCTGCGCGCGCGACATCGAGCCCGGGCGGCGCAAGCTGCACCCGCTCGTCGATCCCGAACTGCATGTCGATTATGTGCGTATCGAGCGCCGCAGCGCCGCCCTTACCCCTGCGGCGGCGCTGTTTGCGGAGACACTGGCGGCGCATTTCCGAGCGACCCACGATGCCGTCGAGGCCGCCATCCACAAATGATGCTCAGGAGCCGGCCTCGCGCCGGATCTCCTCGCGCAGACGGTCGATGGGCACGAGCCCGCCGCGCCGCTCGACATGCCAGAAGGTCCAGCCATTGCACGCCGGTGCACCCTGCACATGGGCGCCGACCTGGTGGATCGATCCCATGCGGTCGCGGCAAATGAGCGTGCCGTCCGAGCGGACGCGCGCGGCGTGGCGACGGGCCGCATCATAAAGCGTGCTGCCGGGCGCGATCAGGCCGCGCTCGATGAGTTGGCCGAAGGGCACGCGCGGCGCCTGGCGTTTGGAGAGCGTCATTCCTGCGCTCGCCTCGTCGAGCGGTTCGACGGCGGCAATCCGCTGCCGCGCCGCCCGGATATATTTGCGCTCGCGCTCGATGCCGATGAAGCGGCGCCGCAGACGCTTGGCGACAGCACCCGTGGTGCCGCTGCCGAAGAAGGGGTCGAGGACGACGTCGCCGGCATGCGTCGAGGCCATCAGCACGCGATAGAGAAGCGCTTCCGGCTTTTGCGTCGCATGGACCTTGCGCCCGTTCTCCTCGCGCAGCCGCTCATTGCCGGTGCAGATCGGAAGCAGCCAGTCCGAGCGCATCTGCAGATCGTCGTTCATCGCCTTCAGGGCATGGTAGTTGAAGGTGTATTTGCGCTGTTCCGGATCCTTTGCCGCCCAGATCAGGGTCTCGTGCGCATTGGTGAAGCGGGTGCCGCGAAAATTCGGCATCGGATTGGTCTTGCGCCAGATGATGTCGTTGAGCAGCCAGAATCCGAGATCCTGCAAGGCCGTGCCGACGCGAAAGATATTGTGATAGGTGCCGATCACCCACAGCGTTCCGCTGTCCTTGAGCAGCCGACGGGCCGCGGTCAGCCAGTCGCGGGTGAAGGCATCATAGGCGGCAAAGCTCGCAAAGCGGTCCCAGTCGTCATCGACGCCATCGACCCTGGAATTGTCCGGGCGCGCGAGATCGTCCCGAAGCTGCAGATTGTAAGGGGGATCGGCAAAGATCACATCGACGGATTTCGCCGGCAGCGATCGCATGATATCGATGCAGTCCCCCTCAAGAATGCGGTCGAGCGGCAGCCGCTCACCGGCACCCGTCTCGCCCATCGACTTTTTCCCGGACATCGCGCCCTCCTCCTCGATGGCGCGCAGTGTGGAAAAAACGGCGACTCGCGTCAACAAGATTCTTTATGCGGAATCAATCTATTGATAGTCCATATTGGAGTCGAATCTCACGGACGGGTGCGAAGCTCTTGCGGTGATGGGGAGTCGCACCCACTAGGCTTAGCGCCTCTCGGTGCCGGGGAACGCTATATCCTGCGTTCTCGTCCCAGCCGAAGGCCGGATAGCGTCGGGCAAGGGCGGCCATGATGCGGTCGCGGGTGACCTTGGCGAGGATGCCGGCGGCGGCGATCGAGGCGCAGCGACCATCGCCCCCGACAAGGCATTGCGTCGGCAGGCCGGTGCCGGGATCCTGGTTGCCGTCGACAAGACAGGCCACCGGCCGCACGTCGAGGCGCGCCACCGCCCGCCGCATCGCAAGCAGGCTTGCGGCAAGAATATTGAGGCGATCGATTTCGCCGACACTCGCCGCGGCCACGGCAAAGGCCACGGAGCGGGCACGAATGATGCGCTCCAGTCTCTCCCGCGCCGCGCGCGACAGGGTCTTGGAATCGGCAAGTCCGTCGGGCACGCGATCGGGTGCCAGAATGACGGCCGCGGCGACCACCGGACCGGCGAGCGGGCCCCGTCCTGCCTCGTCGACCCCGGCGACGGGCCCGTCATAGGCCGCCTCGAAGGACCAGGCGGGCCTTGCCCCTCCATTGCCGCGCACGCCTCTCTCCCCTTGTGCCTGTCCGAGGAGAGCCAAGAAAGCCACGCCCGACGGGGTCGAGGCAAGGGGCCTCAGCGCCCGGGATGAAAATGCTCGTAGATCGTGCGCGCGAGCGTCTTCGAGACGCCTTCGACCGCCTCAAGCTCGCGAATGCCGGCGGCGGCAACCTCACGCGCCGAGCCGAAGCGGTGCAGGAGTGCCTTCTTTCGCCGCGGACCGATGCCGGGGATGGCGTCGAGCGGGCTTTGCGCGAGGCGCCGCGTGCGGCGGGCACGGTGGCCGGCGATGACGAAGCGGTGCGCCTCATCACGCAGGCGCTCGAGATAGAAGAGAACGGGATCGCCCGGACGCAGACGAAAGGGGGACCGTCCCGGCATGTGGAAGGTCTCGCGCCCGGCATTGCGATCCGTCCCCTTGGCGATAGCGACGATGGCAAGATCCGAAAGCCCGTGCTCGGCCGCCACCTCGAGCACCGCGGAGAGCTGCCCCTGCCCGCCGTCGATGAGCATGAGGTCCGGCCACAGGCCCCGGCTGCGATCCGGGTCCTCCCTGAGCAGCCGCCGGAAGCGGCGGTCCATGACCTCGCGCATCATGGCGAAATCGTCTCCGGGCGCGAGATCCGCGCGGCGGATGGTGAAGCGCCGGTACTGGCTTTTCGCGAACCCCTCCGGCGTCGCCACGATCATCGCGCCCTGGGCATCACTGCCCGAGATGTGGCTGTTGTCATAGACCTCGATGCGGCGCGGCGGCGCCTCGAGATCAAAGGCATGAGCCACCGCCTCGAGCAGGCGCCGTTCCTCGGCGCTTTCCGCAAGACGCCGCTCGAGCGCCTCGCGTGCATTGCGCTCGGCGTCAAGGATGAGGCGGCGCCGGACACCGCGCTGCGGGACCGCGAGCGTCACCTTGCGCCCGGCGCTGAGCGACAGCGCCTCGGTGAGCAACGCCTGTTCCGCGGGCGCCTCGCTCAGCAGAAGCAGCGGCGGCGGCTTGCGGCTGTCATAGAACTGGGCGAGAAAGGCCGCCATCACCTCTGGCACGCCGGAATCCGCTTCATTGCGCGGGAAGTAGACGCGATTGCCGCGGTTCTGGCCAGCGCGATAGAAAAAGACCTGGAGCGCCGCCTGTCCGCCGCGCACCACGCCGGCCACGACATCGGCATCGCGCAGCCCGCGTGGCGCGCCCGCCTGCTGGCTGTGGACGCGGGCCAGCGCCCGCAGGCGATCGCGGTAGAGCGCCGCGGTCTCGAAATCGAGCGCCTCCGAGGCGGCGGTCATGGCCTCGGCAAGGCGGCGCTCGATCCCGGTCTCGCGCCCGGCAAGGAAGTTGCGCGCATCCTCGACCAGCGCCGCATAGTCGGCGGCCGAAATGCGGCCAACGCAGGGCGCCGCGCAGCGCTTGATCTGGTACAGCAGGCAGGGCCGCGAGCGGTTGGCAAAGACCGCGTCCGAGCAGGAGCGGAGCAGGAAGATCTTCTGCAGGGTGTTGAGCGTCCGGTTGACCGCGCTCGCCGAGGCGAAGGGGCCGAAATATTCGCCCCGGATCCGCTGCGCGCCGCGGTGCTTGGTGATCTGCGGCCAGGGATGGTCGCGGCGGAGAAGAATGAAAGGAAACGACTTGTCGTCGCGCAGGATGATGTTGAAGGGCGGACGCAGGCGCTTGATCAGATTGGCCTCGAGCAGCAGCGCCTCGGCCTCGGTGTGCGTGGTGACGAATTCCATCGCCGCGGTGGCTGCGACCATCCGCATGATGCGGGTCGAGAGGCCCTGTGGCCGCGTATAGCTCTGGACGCGCTTGCGGATATCCTTGGCCTTGCCGACATAGAGCGCATCGCCGCGGGCATCGAGCATGCGATAGACGCCGGGTGCCCGCGGCGCCGTCCGCAACGCCCGCCGGATGACCTCGAGACCACGGGGCTGTGCCCTCGCCGTCCTGTCCTTTCCCTCGCCCATCCTCAAGACCGCCCTGACGCGACCCGATTGCCACCGCCTGAGGATGACAAGTTCTTCGCTCCATTCAAGCCCGCCGGGGAAAAATCCAGTCCCCTCAAGGCCCTGTCGAGGCGCAAAGCGAGTCGATCAAAAATTGTCCACGAACGCTGTGGATAAGCTTGTGCGTAAATGCTGCCCGGAGACCGTAACTTGGCGGTAATCTTTGCCTCCAAGGTCCTTGCACAAAAAATGTGCAGGTTATGTAACCTACTCGAATTACGAAAATTTTTCCATGTCAACGGAAAAATGAGCAACCTTTTCCGGCCTCGGCCATCCGCCCTCAGGCAAGCGACCGCGTGCCCGTCGCCCTGTGCAAAATTTGCACGGCGCAATAGCACGGAATCCCTTGTGAGTCGCGCCCTGCCTGTCGCTCAACGGCCACGCCGGCGCTCGATCTCGACACCCACGCTTCCGGCGTCCGCAAGGGCGTCGAGCTTCTCGACCCGGACATGGGCCGCGAGGACGCGCCCGTCCTCGAGCGCCATCGCGGCAATCCGTTCGGCCAGCGTTTCCGCGAGATTGACATGGCCCGCGGCGACGATCTCGCGGATGCGCTCGCTGATCCGCTCGTAGCAGACGACATTGTTGAGGCAGTCGCCATGATCGCGCCGGTCGACCACCTCGAGGTCGACATTGATGCGCACCCGCTGACCCCCGACCCGCTCATGGTCATGGACCCCGATGCGGCACAGCAGCATCAGATCGCGCACAAAGACGTGCCGGATCCCGCGCACCTCATCCGCGAGCCGCAGCGGCGCCACGCTTGCCCGTGCCTCTTTCTCGCTCATCTCACTCTCCACGCCCGGCCAGCAGATCGGGCGTTTCCCAGGCCAGATGCTGACCGCCATCGACGGCGATCATCTGCCCGGTCACGGAGGGCGCGGCAAGCAGATACCGCACCGCGTCGACGATCTCCTCCAGCCGCGGCCCCTTTCCGAGCGGCAGGGCGGCCGCCTCCTTCTCGAACAATTCGACCGGCTGATGCGCATTGGGAAGCACCGGACCCGGACCGACCGCATTGACGCGGATGCGCGGTGCCAGGGCCTGCGCCGCGATCCGGGTCAGCGTCCACAGGCCGGCCTTTGACAGCATGTAGCTGAAGCAGGCGGGGTTGGGCTTCCAGACCCGGTGATCGGTGATATTGACGATGGAACCCGTCATGGCTGCGGGCAGGTCGCGTGCAAAGGCCTGTGTGAGGAGAAAGGGCGCACGCAGATTGATCGCGTGATGCCGTTGCCAGCTATCGGCGCTTGCCGTCGCCAGGCCATCGGGCTCGAACAGCGAGGCATTGTTGACAAGCAGGGTCACCGGACCCAGCGCCTCTTGCGCCACCGCAACCAGGGCCCGCGTCTCGCCTTCGTCGCGGAGATCGGCGGCCACCGGGGCGGCCCGCCCGCCCAAGGCCGCGATCTCGTCGGCGAGGCGCAGGGCATCGTCCCGCGAGCGATGGTGATGGATCGCCACCGCCCAGCCATCGGCAGCAAGGCCAAGCGCGATGGCACGCCCGATGCGGCGCGCCGCCCCGGTCACGAGCGCGACCCCCCTCGTCATCCCTGCATCCTCGCCACCGCCTCCATATGCGCCCCGTCGAGCGCCAGCCAGCCGATATAGGCAATATAGGCGAAAACGAGAAGGGCTCCGCCAAGACGCCTCACCGCGCCACGGCGCAGGGTAAAGGGCAGGAGCGCGAGCGAGGCCCCGAGCATGACCCAGAGATCGACCCGGAGGAAGGTCTCGGGGACCGGCACGCTGCCGAACAGCAGAGCCACCCCCATGATGCCGAGAATGTTGAAGATGTTGCT
>JBHHTO010000107.1:0-7893 GCA_046753425.1 Rhodothalassiaceae bacterium
GGCCGCCATCGATGACCAGTTCCGCGCCAGTCACGAATTTCGCCTCGTCGCTCGCAAGATAGAGGGCGGCGAGAGCGACGTCCTCGGGATCGCCGAGGCGCCCCATCGGGTTGCCTTCGGCCAGGCGCGCGCGGAGCTCCTCACGCGAGAGATGGGGAATCGCGGACTCAAGCATCGGTGTGTCGATGAAGGCGGGATGCACGGAATTGCAGCGAATCGGATCGCCCCTGCGCGCGCAATGGAGCGCCACCGACTTGGTCAGATGGCGGACCGCGGCCTTGGCCGAGCAATAGGCAGCGAGATTGCCATCGGCGACGATGCCGGCGACCGAGCTGATATTGACGATGGCGCCCCCGCCGGCGCGACGCATGGCGGGCAGGGCCGCGCGACAGCCATAATAGACGCTGTCGAGATCGACCGCATGGACCCGCCGCCAGTCCTCGCTCGAGGTCGATTCGACCGAGCCCAGAAGGCCGATGCCGGCATTGTTGACAAGAATGTGAAGGGCGCCGAGGCGGGCCTCGACCTCGGCGATCACCGCCGTCCAGCGGCTGACATCGGTGACGTCCTGCGCCAGCGTGAGGATCGGTTGCTCGCAGAGATCCGCCGTTTTCCGCAATCCATCGCGATCGATGTCGGTGGCGGCGACGCGCGCATCCTCGCGCGCGAAGGTGACGGCGATGGCGCGCCCGAGCCCGGACGCGGCCCCCGTCACCAGCGCCACCTTGCCATCGAGGCGTCCTGATCGTCC
Source organism: Rhodothalassiaceae bacterium (assembly GCA_046753425.1). Taxonomy (GTDB): domain Bacteria; phylum Pseudomonadota; class Alphaproteobacteria; order Sphingomonadales; family Rhodothalassiaceae; genus J134. The sequence continues at coordinate 752 of JBHHTO010000107.1, forward strand.
TTCCCGCATGCTGTCTGCCTTTCATGAACTGCCCGATGGGCCCCCGCACAGGAGGCGATGACCGCCGCGAAATCGCGACACCCCGATTCCGGTAGGTGTTGTGATGGGACAACAGCCGCGGCTCCGGTCTAGTGTTTTGCACGAAGACCATTCCGCTGCCGTGCAAGTTCACGTATATAACTGGAAATCCTTGCACTTGCGGAATGTCGGGGGACAAGGAACAAATTCGGCTCCGGCCGTCGGTGCCGGGACAGGCTTCAGGGAGGGTTTGATGGTCGACAAACAGCGTCTCTTCTTGGGTTCCGCCATGTACATGGCGCTTGCTGTGATGGGTTGGGGACTGAGCCCGAGCGCTGCGGCCCAGCAGCCGGCAAGCGAGGCGCCGGGTGCCCAGCAAAGTGCCGGGGGCCAGGTGATCGAGGAGGTGGTGGTCACCGGGTCCTATATCCGCCGCCGCACCGAGGCCGGGGTCGGGGCGCCGATCGCCGTCATTGGCCGCGACGACATGGCGAAGGCGGGCGCGACGACGGTCGCCGACCTCATCCAGACGCTGACCTTCAATACCGGATCCCAGAACAATCCCGACGCCTTCACCCAGAATCTGACGACCGGCACCGAGAACTTCAATCTGCGCGGCCTCGGCGTCGCCTCGACCCTCGTTCTCCTCAACGGCAAGCGGCAGGTGGTCGCCGGCACACCGACCGATGACGGCGTGCTGTTCGTCGACACCGCCTCGCTCGTGCCGCAGATCGCGGTCGGCCGCCTCGAGATCGTGAAGGACGGTGCAGCCGCGCTCTATGGCTCGGATGCCGTCGGCGGCGTTGTCAACTTCATCACCCGCAACGACTTCGAGGGGCTCGAGCTCGAGAGCGAATTCAAGGCGGTCACCGACCAGGGCAGCTCGTCCGACGTTCGGGTCGAGGGCATCGCCGGCACGAGCTTCAGCGACGGGCGCGGGCATGCGATGATGGCGATCAGCTATCTCGACCGCACCGCGCTGACCACGCAGGAGCGCCGGCTGAGCCCGAGATTCGGGCCCGATACGAGCGCCATCGGTCAGCCCGGGACCTTCGTGCCGGCCTTCCTGCTCCTCTTGCAGAGCGGGCAGCTTCCGCTTGCCGCCGTGCCGCAACAGCTCGGCGCCATCCTGAGCTCACCCGGCGCGGCTGCGGCGCTCGATGCCGGCATCGACAAGCTGGCGCTCGGCATGTCGCCGGATTCCGCTGGGGTCCGCGATCCCGACTGTCCGAAGACCCCGGTCACCGACGGGCCGTTTTCCAATTCGCTGGCGGCGACGACGCCGACGGGGCTGCAGGTCTGCATCCTCGACTTTGGCGACGCCTTCAATCTGGTGCCCGAATCGACGCGCCTTCAGGGCTATGCGAACGTCACCTATTCCATCTCGGACGCGGTCGAATTCTATGGCGAGCTCGGCTTTGCCCGCAATCGCACCAAGCGCAACAACTCGCCGACCTTTCCGATCCTCAACACCAATGTCTTCGGTGGTCCGGCAGCGAACAGCCTGATCGGCGCGCCGCCCAACCCCTTCAATCCGTTCAATGTCGACCTCTTTGGTCTGGTACGCCCGATCGGCTTTGGCCCGTTCCCGAAGAGCGAGCACAATTCCGACACCTTCCGCAGCGTCGCGGGGCTGCGCGGCGATCTCTCCGCCAGCTGGACCTATGATTTCTCGATCATGCGCGGCTCGAACGACTTCAACGTCATGGCCCGCGACACGCTGGCCGACCGCTTCTTCGCGGCACTCAACGGCTTTGGTGGTCCGAACTGCCCGCTCGGCGGTGTCGGTGCCGTGCGCGGCCAGGGCGACTGCATGTTCTTCAATCCTTTCGGTTCAGCGCTCAAGGCGGCACCGGGCGACACGGTCATCGATCCGCTGACCGGGCTGCCGGTGCCGGTGGCGAATTCGCAGGAGGTGATCGACGACTTCCTCGCCCTGTCGCGGCAGAGCCTGACCTCGCGCCTGTGGACCGTCGATCTCGTGTTCTCGGGTGATCTCGGCGAGGGGCTGAGCCTGCCCGGCGGGCCGATCGGCATCGCCCTGGGCGGCCAGTTCCGCCATGAGGGATTCGCGCTCGACGCGGACGAGAATCTCAACAGCGGCAATTTCCTGTTCCTCAGCGGTGCCGGCACCAAGGTCGGCGATTTCGGCGACAGCCGTGACACCTGGGCCGGCTTCGTCGAGGTCTCCTTCCCCGTCGCGAGCTGGTGGGACATCACCGCTGCCGGCCGGTTCGAGAACACGCAGAACATCGAATCGACGCTCGATCCCAAGATCTCGAGTGCGATGCAGGTGATGGACGGGCTGCAGATCCGGAGCTCCTACAGCACCTCCTTCCGCGCTCCTTCGATCTTCCAGCAACAGAGCCGGGGTGGGGTGACTCTGTTGCAGGTGAACGATCCGCTGCTCGGCAATACCGGATTCGTCGGCGGCTTTACCGTCGGCAACGCCAATCTGAAGCCCGAGGAATCGGACCAGTTCAATGTCGGCTTCACCTATGAGGTGTCGCCGGAACTGACGATCGATCTCGATTACTGGAATTTCCACTTCAAGGACGTGATCGTGAAGGAGAACGCCCAGGCGCTGCTTGATGCGGCTGGCGAGATCCTGCGCACCACCGGCAATCCGGCGGCGCTCTTCAATCCGGCGCGCTTCTTCCGCGCCACCGGTGTGCCGCTGCTGACGCAGGTGAATGTGCAATTCGTCAATGCGCCCTCGATCAAGACCGACGGCATCGATTTCAAGGCCGTCTACACGAAGGAGACCGACATCGGTATCCTGCGGTCCTTCTTCGAGGGCACGCTGATCCTCGGCTATACGGTCGAGGATCCGAGCCTCGGCATCAAGATCGACGGCAAGGGGAGCCGCAATTTCCGCAATATCGGCGATCCCACGCCGCCCTTGCGCTTCAATGCCGGCCTCAGCTGGTCGCAGGGAGCGCACAGCCTGCTCGGCGTCGCCCGCTTCATCGACGGGTTCGACGACGACCAGATCAGCCCCACGGGCAATGGATTCGAGGAGAACGGCCGGGTCGACCAGCAGCTCACCTTCGATGTCCAGTACAGTGTCGAGCTCGGCCAGGTCTTCGATTTCGGCGGCACGGATCATGTGACGCTGACCGCCGGGGTCATCAACCTGACCGACGAGAAGCCGCCCTTTGTCAACACCAACAGCGGCTTCGAGGCGCGGGTCCACGATCCGCGCGGGCGCCTCGCCTATGTGCGGCTCAATATAGGCTTCTGATGCCTGAGGCGCGGCGGCCTTCCTGCGGGATTGCCGCCGCGATATGCCCGGCGGTCGGGCGTCCGGGCGGGAGGAACGAGAGCGAACAATGAGGGGCACTGCGTCCCCGGGGTGAAGAGGGAAAGATCGATGTCTTTGAGGATCCGTTTCCAAGCCGGAACCGCAGCCTGTGCGCTGCTTGCTGCAACCGCCGCCTGGGGCCAGGCGCAGCAGACGCAGACGAGCGAAACCGAGCTCGAGGAGATCGTCGTCACCGGCAGCTATATCCGGACCATCCGCCAGGCCGACAGGCCTTCCCCGATTTCGGTGATCGGGCGCGAGGATGTGCTCGAGATCGGCGCCGCCGACATTGCCGACATCACCCAGACGCTGACCAGCAACAATGGCGCCCAGAACAACCCCGACGCCTTCACCCAAAATCTGACGACGGGGACGGAATCGATCAATCTGCGTGGCCTCGGCCTCGCCTCGACTCTCGTGCTCCTCGACGGCAAGCGGCAGGTCACCTCGGCGGCGCCCACCGATGACGGGCTCCTGTTTACCGACACCGCCTCGCTCATTCCGATGATTGCGCTCGAACGGGTCGAGATCCTGAAGGACGGCGCGTCGGCCACCTATGGCTCCGACGCCGTTGCCGGCGTGGTCAATTTCATCACCCGCAAGAATTTCGAGGGCCTTGAGCTGCAGGCCGAGTGGCAGGGCAACACCAACAACAGCCAGAACGACTTCAAGGCCCAGGCGCTGTGGGGCGGCGGCAATGACCGCACGCACCTGACGGTCGCCGCGAGCTATCTCGACCGCTCGCCACTGACCACGCGCGAGCGCGATCTGAGGCCCGACGGCTTCCGTGTGCCGGGTGGCCTCAGCATCTCGTCGGTGACCAGCTTTCCGGGCAATTTCATTCCGCTGACGGCGCCCAATGCGGCACTCAATCCGGCGCTCGGGCCGCTCGCCAATCTCTTCAACGCCGCTTTCGACAATGCGGTGCCGCTGTTCAATTTCCCCGGCGTCGGCCCGGTCGCCGGGACGCCGGTGATCCCTGACGGCATGGGCGGCTTCCTCATCGGCTCCTTCGCCGGTTTCCAGCAACAGACGAATGCGATCCTCGATCCCAACAACCCGGCCTCGATTCTGGCGCCTGCGGACGGTATCCAGGACAGCTTCACCGCCACCGTCCTGCCGCAATTGCTGGCCCTCGCACCGGAACTCGTCAGCCCGTCCCTCACCGGCTTCAATCCGCTGACGCTGCCGCTGGCACAGCAGGCGGCGCTCGGGCAGGCCTTTGCCGACCTGACCGCGGCGCAGGCCGGCGCCGGCTTCGGCACGCTGCTCATTCCCGATCCGAATTGCGGCGCGGTGGCGGCGATCGATGACGATGTCGTGCCGGGAATCACCGAGGTTCCCGATCCCATCACCGGCCAGCCGGTCGAGGTCAATGCCTGCCAGTTCGATTTCGGCCGTTTCTTCAATTTCGTTCCCGACGAGACACGATTCCAGGGCTATGCCGGCTTCAGCCACGAGCTTGGAAAGGCGGCGACCTTTTATGGCGAGTTCGCCTTCGCCCGCAACCGGGCCGTCCGGGGCAATTCGAACTTCCCGATCGTGACGCCGATTCCGCTTCTGCCCAACAACCCGTTCAATCCCTTCACCGGTGCTGCGACGCTGTTCATCGGTCGCAGTCCCGGTGCCGGGCAGATCAACGACTTCTTCACCGACGATCCCAATCCGAGCAATATCAAGCACGACACCTTCCGTGTCGTGGCCGGGCTCAAGGGCGATATCGGTGAGACCTGGTATTATGACGTCAGCTACACGCGGGCGATCAACAATTACGGTTTCCGGGTCAGCGACGGCCTCGAGAACGAGACCATGCTCGCGCTGCAGGGCCTCGGCGGGACGGACTGCGACCCGGCGACGGGCACGCCGGGCGACGGTGGCTGTCTCTTCTACAATCCCTTTGCGACCGGCGTCATCGGCGATCCCGCGGCACGGGTGCCGGTCCTCGACCTCACCGGTACGCCGCTCACCGACGGGCAGGGCAATCCGGTCACCGTCCCGCTCGTCAACAGCGCCGAGGTGCTCGACTTCATCATTGGCGAGCTGACCCTCGACGGCCAGAGCGACCTCACGGTCGTCGACGCGGTGATGGCCGGTGATCTCTTCGATCTTCCCGCCGGCCCCCTGAGCCTCGCCTTCGGTTTCCAGTATCGCGACGAGGCGCTCAAGCACGATTTCGACGACAACACGAACCGCGGCAATTTCCTCTTCGTCAGTGCGCCGATCTTCGATTTCGACGCCAGCCGCGACGTCTATGCGCTGTTCGCCGAGACGCGGATTCCGCTGCTCGAGAATCTCGAGGTCTCCGCGGCGGTGCGCTACGAGGACTATGGCGGGATGACCGGCGATACCGTCGATCCCAAGGTGGCGGCGCTGTTCCGGCCCACCGACTGGCTCTCGCTCCGCGGCTCCTTCAGCACCGCCTTCCGGGCGCCGTCGGTGTTCCAGCAGTTCGGCAACCAGACGACGCTCAATTCGGTCATCGATCCGCGCAACCCGACGGCGCAGCCCTTCATCCCGATCCGCACGATCGGCAATGAGGGCCTGCAGCCGGAGGATTCGTCGGCCTTCAACATCGGTTTCACGGCGACGCCGGCGGCCGGTCTCGAGCTCGATTTCGACTGGTGGCAGTTCGACTTCGACGACATCATCATCCGTGAGCAGCCCGAGGAGGTGGCGCGGCGGGCGCTTATTCCGACCGATCCCAATTTCGATCCGAGCCTGCTTGCCAACGGCATCGTCCAGCTCGGACCGACCGGCGGCCTCGCCTTCGTGCAGTCGCAGTTCGTCAATGCCGCCGGCATCAAGACCAACGGCTTCGACGCCAGCCTCAAATACGAGTTCGACACCGGCCTCGGCACGGTCCGGACCGGCATCGAGGGCACCTATGTCAACAGCTACAAGGCACCGGTGGGGCCGGGCGGCGCGATCATCGATGTCGTCGGCTTCCGCAATTCGCAGAACTTCACCTCGCCGCTGCCGCGGTTCCGCTTCAACGCCCATGCAGGCCTCAACCGCGGCGGGCACAGCTTCGTCACCTTCGTCCGCTATATCGACAGCTTCAAGGACGACCAGAATTGCGGCGGCGGGCCCAATTTCTCCGACTTCGTCGGCTCCGACCCGGTGTTTCTCGCCTGTCCGGACGGCCTCAAGTTCGCCAAGGTCAAGAGCCACACGACCGTCGATGTGCAGTACAGCTACAGTTTCGGCGAAACCGGCGTGCTCGAGGGCATGGTGCTGAGTGTGGGCAGCATCAACCTCTTCAACAACAAGCCGCCCTTCGTGAATACGGACGGCGCCTTTGAGAGCCGGACCCATGACCCACGCGGACGCATGGCCTATGTGAGGCTGGGTTTCCGCTTCTGACGATCGGGGAGAGGGGAACGGGTCAGGAGGGGCGGCCGCGGGGCCGCCCCTCGCCTGTTGCGGAGCGGAGATAGAGACAGTGGCGGAAGGACCGCTTGCCGGCATTCTCGTCGTCGATCTGAGCCGGGTTCTCGCCGGCCCCTACTGCACCATGATCCTCGGCGAGCTCGGTGCGCGGGTGATCAAGGTCGAGCGACCCGGCAGGGGCGATGACGCGCGCGCGATCGGCCCCTTCATCGAGAGCGCCGAAGGGGCGCGGATGTCGGCCTATTTCTCCGGACTCAACCGCGGCAAGGAATCGATCGCGCTCGATCTCCGCGACTCCGGCGACCGCGCCATCTTCAATGCCCTGCTCGCGCGCGCCGATGTCCTCGTCGAGAATTTCCGTCCCGGCGTCATGGCGCGCCTCGGCTACGGCCATGAGGCGCTTTCCGCGCGCTTTCCACGCCTCGTCTAT
>JBHHTO010000108.1:0-7833 GCA_046753425.1 Rhodothalassiaceae bacterium
CGAGACCTGCTGGCGCGGCCGACATTTCCCGGTGCGCGACGGTGCGGGACGCATCGTTGCCGTGGCCGGGACCTATGTCGAGGTGACGGCCGAGATGCTCAGTCGCCGCGAGGCGCTGCGCGCCCGTCGCCGCTTCAGCGATTTCGCCCGCGCCACATCGGACTGGTTCTGGGAGACGGACCGCCGCGGCCGCCTGACGCTGCTCTCGGAGCGCTTTGCCGCCGGCGTCGGCCGGCCCGCCGCGGCCTTCCAGGGGCGGCCGCTCAGCGATCTCGCGGCGGCGGACTGCGATGCGTCGATGATCGAGGCGCTGGAGAGTGCACTTGCCGCGCGGGCCCCGTTCCGCGCCCTGCCGATCGAGATCCAGGCGGCGGACGGCGAGCGACGGCGCTGCCATCTGTCGGGAGTGCCCGTCTTCGAGGCCGGCGGCGGTGCCTTTGTCGGCTATCGCGGCGCCGGCATGGACGTCACCGAGGCGCATCGCGAGGCACAGCGGTCGGCGCTCATGCAGCGCAATCTCGAGGAAACGCTCGAGGAGCTGACGCGCAAGAATCTCGAGCTGGACATCGCGTCGGCGCAGGCGGAAAGCGCGCTTCGGGCAAAGAACGAATTTCTTGCCGCCATGAGCCATGAGCTGCGGACACCGCTCAACGCCATCATCGGCTTTGCGGAAGCCATGGAAATGCAGGTGTTCGGCGAGCTGAACGAGCAGTACCGCGCCTATTCGAAGGACATCAACGCCGCCGGCCGCCATCTTCTTGGACTCATCAATGACGTGCTCGATGTCGCGGTGCTCGAAAGCCATGGCGTGTCGATCTCTCCCGAGCCGCTGTCGGTGAAGGATCTCATCGACCGCGCCGCGAGCCTCGTGCGCATCCGCGCGCAGGACCGCGATCTCGACCTTTCCGGCCTCGAGATCGACAGGGATGCGACGGTGCTCGCCGACGACCGGCGGGCGACGCAGATCTTCGTCAACCTCCTGAGCAATGCCGTCAAGTTCACGCCCGAAGGCGGAAAGATCGGGGCCGATCACAAGATCGAGGGCGGGCGTGCGGCGATCACCATCTGGGACACCGGCATCGGCATTCCCGAGGACAAGCAGGAGCTCGTCTTCGAGAAGTTCCAGCAGGTGGGCGGCACCGTCTACAGTCGCAAGAGCGAGGGGACGGGGCTCGGGCTTCATATCAGCCGCGAGCTTGCGCGCCTGATGGGCGGCGATATCACGCTGATGTCGAAGCCCGACCAGGGCAGCCGCTTCACGGTCACCTTGCCTCTCGCCGACGACGCGAAGACTACTGGATGAACTGCTCGAGCAGGATACGCTCGGCGAGATTGTGATCGGGGTCGAAAAGCAGCCGCAGCGCGATGGAACGGTCCTCCTCGATCTCCACCGCCTGTACATCGCGCACCTCGTGATAATCGGCGGTCGCCGAGACCGGGCGCTTGCGGCTCTCGAGGATGGTGAACAGGATGCGCACGGTGTGCGGCAGCAGCGCGCCGCGCCAGCGGCGCGGGCGGAAGGCGCTGATCGGGGTCAGGGCGAGAAGGTCGGCGCCAAGGGGAATGATCGGGCCGTGTGCCGACAGATTGTAGGCGGTGCTGCCGGCCGGCGTGGCCACGAGGACGCCGTCGCAGATCAGCTCGGGCATGCGCACCTTGCCGTCGATGGTGATGCGGATCTTGGCCGCCTGCCGGGTCTCGCGGAGAAGTGAGACCTCGTTGATGGCGAGAAACTCGCTCGCCGTGCCGCCGGGACCGAAGACGCGCATGCGCAGGGGATGGAGGTCCACCGCCTCGGCCTTCTCGATGCGTTCGATCAGCCCGTCGATCGCAAAATCATTGAGCAAGAAGCCGACGGTGCCGCGGTTCATGCCGAAAATCGGTGTTCGGCGGTTAATCGCCTGGTGCAGGGTCTGCAACATGAAGCCATCGCCGCCGAGGGCGACGATGACCTCGGCATCCGCCACCGCGACATCGCCATAGCGTTGCCGCAGTGCGGCGGCCGCTTGCTGTGCTTCCGGGCTTTCGCTGGCGATGAAGGCGATTTTCGGTGCGTTCGACATGCGGCTGTGCATTCCTCCCGGGAGAGCCGCATTCAAACAGAGGGCAGGGGGCGAGCACAAGCCCGCACGGGATCGGGGACAGGAAGGCGCATATGGTCGATGAACTGGACGCCGGATACCGCCGCTTTCGCGAGACGGTGTGGCCCACCGAGCGGTCGCGTTTTCGCGCGCTCGCGACCGCCGGTCAGAAACCGCACAGCCTGGTCATCGCCTGCAGCGATTCCCGGGTTGATCCAGCGCTCCTTTTCCAGAGCCGGCCGGGCGAGCTCTTCGTCGTGCGCAATGTCGCGAATCTGGTGCCGCCCTGTGAACATGGCGGGCTCTATCACGGCACCAGTGCGGCCATCGAGTTTGCGGTGACCGGGCTTGGGGTGCGCAATATTCTGGTCATGGGCCACAGCGGTTGCGGCGGCATTGCCGCCTGTCTCGCCGGCGAGCCGAAGCCTGAGGAAAGCTTCATCGGCCTATGGATGCGCAATCTTGCTGCGGCACGCAAAGAGGTGACCCGCGACGCCTGCCCCGAGCGGGCGCTGGAGCATCTCGGCGTTCGCCAGTCGCTGGCCAATCTGATGAGCTTCCCCTTCGTTGCCGAACGCGTCGAAGCGGATGACCTCCGGCTCCTCGGCGCCTGGTTCGAGATCGAAAGCGGCCGCCTCTTGTGGCTCGATGACGAGACATCTGTGTTTCGCGATGCGGAGGATTTCCGCCCCGCCTAACCCCCCGTCATGCTCATGTAGCGGGCGAGGGCGGGGGCGCGGCGGGTTTCGTCAATGACGAAATCATGGCCTTTCGGCTTGCGCCGGATGGCGGCGCGGATGGCGTCCGCGAGCGCCGCGTCATCGGCGCCGGCCCGCAGGGGCGCACGCAGATCGGCGCGGTCCTCCTGGCCGAGGCACATATAGAGCGTGCCCGTGCAGGTCAGCCGCACGCGGTTGCACGATTCGCAGAAATTGTGCGTAAGCGGGGTGATGAAGCCGAGCCGGCGGCCGGTCTCGCGGATCCGCACATAGCGCGCCGGCCCGCCGCTCCGATAGTCGATGTCCTCGAGCGACCAGCGCTCCGCGAGCTCCGCGCGCACTGCGCTCAGTGGCAGATAGTGGGTGGTGCGGTCGCCGTCGATCTCGCCGAGCGGCATGGTCTCGATGAGCGTCAGGTCGCATGCGCGTTCGCCGGCGAAGCGAATGAGCGCATCGAACTCGTCGTCATTGATGCCGCGCAGGGCGACGGTGTTGATCTTGACCGCAAGACCGGCCGCACGCGCCGCCTCGATGCCCGCGAGCACCTGCTCGAGCCGGCCGCGCCGGGTGATGGCGGCGAACTTTTCCGCGTCAAGCGTGTCGAGCGAGACATTCACCCGGCGCACGCCCGCGGCACGGAGCGCCGCCGCGTGCCGCGCGAGCTGACTGGCGTTGGTGGTCAGCGTCAATTCGTCGAGCGCGCCGCTTGCAAGGTGGCGCCCGAGGCGTTCGAAGAGCCACAGGATGTTGCGGCGCACCAGCGGCTCGCCGCCGGTCAGGCGCAGCTTGCGCACGCCAAGGGTGACGAAGGCGCTGCACAGGCGGTCGAGTTCCTCGAGGCTCAGGAGATCGCGCCGCGGCAGGAAGGTCATCTCTTCCGCCATGCAGTAGGTGCAGCGGAAGTCGCAGCGATCGGTCACCGAGACGCGCAGATAGGTCACCTGTCGTCCGAAGGGATCGACGAGGGGCATGGCGGGCGCCTGCAGGGGCACGGTGTCGGGCATCGCGGGCTCAGAATAATGGACCAATCTGCTCCACATTGTCGCGGAATCGCCCTAGCGATCAAGCCCGATGGCAAAAAGCGGTCGTCGGCGGACAAATCCCGGTGCGCCCCATCCGGGGGCTTTATTTTCCTGCGCCAAGCGGCGATGCTGCCCGCGCGGCAGCCAACGGCGTGCGGGAGGAGAGTGCGATGGCGACGGCAGAGGCGGCGGACGGTCGAGCGATCCGGGATCAGGTGAGCGAGGAGGAGTGGCGGCTTCGTGTCGACCTCGCGGCCGCCTATCGTCTGGTCGCCCATTTCGGCTGGGACGAACTCATTTTTACCCATCTGACGGTGCGTGTGCCCGGTCCCGCGCATCACTTCCTGATCAATCCCTTCGGGCTCCTCTTCGAGGAGGTGACGGCGTCCTCGCTGCTCAAGGTCGACCCCACGGGCGACAAGGTGCTCGACAGCCCGCATCCGGTCAATCCGGCCGGCTTTACCATCCACTCGGCGATTCACATGGCGCGCGAGGACGCCCGGGCGGTGATGCACGTGCACACGGTGGCCGGCACCGCCGTCGCGAGTCAGGCGGACGGGCTCCTGCCGCTGACGCAAAATGCACTGGTGATTCTCGGCGACCTTGCCTGCCACGACTATGAAGGCCTGGCGCTCGATGCCGACGAGAAGCAGCGGCTGGTCGCCGATCTCGGTGACCGGCACCAGATGCTGCTACGCAATCACGGGCTGCTCACCGTCGGCGAGACCGTCGGCGAGGCCTTCCTGCGCCTCTTCTTCCTCGAGCGCGCCTGCGAGATGCAGATCGCCGCGCAGGCGGGCGGCGGGCGGCTACTCCTGCAAAATGAGGCGATGGCGGCGCGTGTCGCCGGGCAGGGGGCGGTCGGCTTCGATGCGCCGGCGGCGCTGAACTGGGCGGCGATGCTGCGCAAGGCGGCGCGGCTCGATCCGTCGTTCATGGACTAGGAGAGAGCGAGGGGGAGCGCGACGGACATGCGGCAATTCGGCATCGGACAACCCATGCGGCGGCTCGAGGACCGGCGGTTTCTCACCGGTCGGGGGCGCTATACCGACGATATCCGCTTCCCCGGACAGCTCCATGGCGTGGTCGTTCGGGCCGATGCGGCCTGCGGTCGGATTCGCGCCATCGAGACCGAAGCGGCGAGGGGAATGCCGGGTGTACGCCTGGTCCTGACCGCCGCCGATCTCGCGACCGCCGGCATCGGCCGGATTCCCTGCCTTGCGCCGCCGAAGGGCGGGGTAACGAAGGAACGTCCCGTGCTGGCGGCGGAGCGAATTCGTCATGGCGGCGAGGGCGTCGCCTTCATTGTCGCCGAGAGTCCCGATGCCGCACACGCCGCGGCGGAAGCGGTGCTGGTCGATATCGATCCCGAGGACGGCGTCGGGGAGATTGCGGCGGCCATCGCGCCGGGCGCGCCGCTCGTGCATGAGGAGGCGTCCGGCAATATCGCCTTTCGCTGGCAGACCGGGGACGTCGGGGCGGTCGCGGAAGCCTTCGCCCGTGCCGCCCATGTGACGCGCATCCGGCTCAGCAACAATCGCGTCGCACCGACTGCGATGGAGCCCCGTGCGATCAACGCACTATACGACGAGGGCGAGGGCTTCACCGCCTATCTCGGTACGCAGGGCGTCGCCGGGCTCGTGCCGATGATCGCCCGGGTGCTCGGCATCGCGGCGGAGCGGATCCGTCTCGTGACGCCGGATGTCGGCGGCGGCTTCGGCATGAAGACCTTTCTCTACCCGGAATATATTCTCGCCATGGTCGCCGCGCGGCAGCTCGGGCAGCCGGTGGCCTGGACCGCCTCGCGCAGCGAGTCCTTTCTCTCCGACACCCATGGCCGCGATCTGGTGAGCGAGGCGGCGCTGGCCTTCGATGGCGATGGCCGCATTCTCGGCTATCGCATCGAGACCTGGGCCAATATGGGCGCCTATATGAGCAATTTCGGCCCTGCGATCGCGACCTTTGCGCCACTGCAGGTGATGACCGGCGCCTACCGCATCCCGGCCTTTCATGAAGAGGTGCGCGGCGTCTATACGCACACGCCGTGGATCGATGCCTATCGCGGTGCCGGACGGCCGGAGGCGGCCTATCTTCTGGAGCGCCTGATGAGCCGGGCGGCGCGCGAGATGGGTCTCGGCCAGGACGAGATCCGTCGTCGCAATCTCGTGCCGCCTGCGGACATGCCCTACCGGAACGCCACCGGCGCGGTCTATGACAGCGGCGATTTTCCCCGCATTCTTGCCACGGCGCTCGCGCGCAGCGATTTCACGGGCTTCGAGACGCGGCGCAAGGCCGCGGCGGCGGCCGGCCGCTATCGAGGCATCGGCATCGCCTGTTATGTCGAATGCACGCTCGGCGATCCGACCGAGGAGATCGGTCTCCGCTTCACCGAAGCGGGGCGGCTCGAGGTGCTCGTCGGCACGCAGTCGAACGGGCAGGGGCACGAGACCGCCTATGCGCAGATCCTTGGCCACCGTCTCGGCATCGACCCGGCACGTATCGACGTCGTGCAGGGCGACAGCGCGCGCAAGGCGACCGGCGGCGGCACCGGCGGCTCGCGCTCGCTGCAGATGATCGGCAATGCCTGTGTCGCCGCCGCGGACGCGGTCATCGAGCGCGGCAGCCGGGTGCTGGCGGCGCTCGAGAACTGCCCGCCCGAGCGCGTGCGCTTCGCCGACGATCACTTCCTGATCGAGGACAGCAATGTCCGGATGGACGTGCTGGAGCTGGCGGGCGCCGCCCGCGATGCTGGTCTGCCCGGCGATCTCGCCGCGGGCCTCGACCTCGATGCCGCCTATACCAAGCCCGCCTCGACCTTTCCCAATGGCTGCCATGTCGCGGAGGTGAGCATCGATCCCGAGACGGGGACGGTCCGCCTCGAGCGCTATACCGTCGTTGACGACTTCGGCACCGTCATCAACCCGCTGCTCGTGCGCGGACAGGTGCATGGCGGCGTGGTGCAGGGGATCGGGCAGGCGCTGGGCGAGGCGGTGCGCTTCGACGGGGCGGGGCAGCTCCTCACCGGCAGCCTCATGGACTATGGCATCCCGCGCGCCGAGGCGCTGCCGCGCATCGACTTCCACTATGTGGAGATCCCCTGCGCCACCAATCCACTGGGGCTCAAGGGCTGCGGCGAGGCGGGAACCATCGGCGCCTGTCCGGCGGTGATCAATGCCGTGCTCGACGCGCTGGCACCGCTCGGCGTCAGCGAGATCGACATGCCGGCGACGGCGCACGCCATCTGGCAGGCGATCCGCACGGCCGCGGCCGCGGCGTCGGCTTGAGAGGATCATAGGCGTAGACGGCGGCAACGCCGGGTTCCATCGCCGTCGCGGAGCCGGTTCTCGACGTCCCCCCGAGGGCGGCGCCCAGCGGTAAGCGCGCCTGCGCGCTGCGCCGAATAGGTGCTAACGTTATCGGTAGTGCGCTCTATACTAGTATTATTGAGCGGATATCACTATTGTATCCACAGGGGGTGGGTCTCATTCCGGGAATGTCGAATGCGTGCGTGCCATGGGGCAATGAATCTCCATGGAGCTGGCACGGTATGGCGGCTTCCGAAACGGGGAGGGACAGGAGATGGGGGCGAGACTTCGGATTTCACGGGCGGCGGCTCTGGCGGGCATCCTGCTGCTGGGCGCGGTGCAGGCGATGGCGGCGCCATGCCTCATCTTCGTTCACGGCAAGCAGACCGACACAGGAACCTTCACCAACTGGAATACGGCTCGCAATTACTGGGTGAACGGTGCGGACGATTTCATTCGCACCGCAAGCAAGGGCTTTCTCACCTCCTATTATGTCGTCGGCTATGACGGCACGCGGCCCTATTGGGACAGCAACGCGGCGGGAGAGGTCGCCAACGAGATCGTCAATGCGACGAACGGCGGCGCCGACGGTGGCGGCAATCGCTGCGCCACCACCTGGTCGCAGGGCGGCACCTTCTGGGTCATCGCCCACAGCATGGGTGCCACGGTGCTCGACTTTATTCTCGGCAATGCCAGCGCGTCCGAT
>JBHHTO010000109.1:0-7821 GCA_046753425.1 Rhodothalassiaceae bacterium
CTCGCCGCGATGAACCGCGAGATCGATGCCGCGCAGGATATGGACCGGGCCGGCCCCGCTTGCGAGCGTCAGCTCGACGCCTTCAAGATTGATAATCGGGTCCGGACCCGCCATCTTCTGCTCCATGGGCTTCTTGTACGCGTTCAAGGCATATGGCCTGCGCGGCGCGCGGATCAAGCAGGCAATAGGTGCGGCGTTTCTGCTTGCCCTCGTCCTTGCGGCCGCAAACATCGCCGGGGCCATGGCGCGCGAGGTGACCGTCCTGGCCTTTGGCGACAGTCTCACGGCCGGCTATGGCCTTGCGCAGGACCGGTCCTTTCCGGCGCAACTCGAGACCGCGCTCAAGGCCCGCCTCGGTGCCGGGGTCAGGGTGGTGAACGCCGGCGTCTCAGGCGACACGAGCGCCGGCGGCAGGGCACGGCTCGACTGGGTACTGTCGGCGATCGAGGGCGGCGCGCCGGATCTGGTCATCGTCGAGCTGGGTGCGAACGACGCCCTGCGCGGCATCGATCCGGCGCTCACGCGCGCCAATCTCGCGGCCATCCTGGAGGAATTGCACCAGCGCGGCATCCCCGTGCTGCTCGCCGGCATGCGGGCGCCGCCCAATATGGGCGCTGACTATGGGCGCGCCTTCGATTCGATCTATCCCGCGCTGGCCAGGGAATATGGCGTCGCTGCCTTTTATCCCTTCTTTCTTGACGGCGTCGCGGCGCGTCCGGAGCTCAATCAGGCGGACGGCATCCATCCGACGGGTGAGGGGGTGGCGATCATCGTCGATCGCATCCTGCCCCATGTCCTCGCCGCCCTTGGCCGCGAGAGTGGCGCCGGCGCGTCGCGGGAGCTTGGCCAATGACCCGCCTTTTCATCGGGCTGGAGCTGCCGCAGGTGGCGGTCGAGGGGCTCGGGCGCCTGCGCGGCGGGGTCGATGGCGCGCGCTGGCAGAGCGACGCCCAGTTCCATCTGACGCTGCGTTTCATCGGCGAGGTCGCACCCGGGCAGATTCCCGAGATCCGCAGCGCCCTTGCGCGGATCGCGTTTCGCGCCTTCAGGCTCGAGATCGAGGGGCTCGGCATTTTCGGCAAGCCGCGCAAGCCGCGGGCCCTCTGGGCCGGGGTGCGCGACCCCGAACCGCTGCGGCACCTGCACGAGAAGATCGACCGGGCCCTCATGCGCGCCGGCATCGCTCCCGAGGAGCACAAATACCGGCCGCATGTGACACTGGCGCGGTTCCGTGGCCGTTCGGACCGGCTCGAGCATTATCTCGTCGATCATCAGGGATTCTCGCTCGCTCCGCTCAGGGTCGAGCATTTCAGCCTCTTCTCGAGTCATCTCGGGCATGAGGGCGCGCATTATGCGGTCGAGGACCGCTTTTATGCCTCAGACGCCGAAGCGGTCGAGGATCCGCTCGACCTGTCCGAGATAGCCCCCGCCGAAGAGGCGGACATGGACCATGAGCGGCCATAGCAGATAGAGCGACCGGCGCACCGCGAAGAAGTCGGGCGCGATCGGCCGCGTCTCACGATAGGCGGCAAGGAAGCGCTCGCCCGGCGCATCGAACAGGGTGAGAAAGGCGAGGTCCATCTCGCCATCCCCGAAATAGAGTGCCGGGTCGAGCAGGGCGCTGAGGCGCCCCCGATCACACAGGATATTGCCCCCCCAGAGATCGCCATGGACGAGCGCCGGCCGCGTGCGCGACGGAATCCATCGCTCGAGCCGAGCGGCGAGCTGCTCGATGCGCGCATATGTGGCGGCGGGCAACCGACCCGCCGCGTGCGCTAGCCGGGCCATGTGGAGAAGCCGCGCGTCCCGGAAGAAGGAAAGCCAGTCGCGGTGCCAGGGATTGGGCTGCGGCAGCGGGCCGATGACCGTTTCCTCCTGATAACCGAAACGGTCCGCGGTCTCGGCATGGAGGCAGGCGAGCCGCCGCCCGGCATCGGCCTCGGCGTCCGCCGCAAGGCCGCGCCGGCCCGGCCGCCATTCCATGACAAGCAGCCCCGGCCGGCAATGAATCACCGCCGGCACCGGCAGCTCCGGAATGCGAGCGAGGCGTGCCAGCATGCGCGCCTCGATCGCCGCCGTGTCCGTGCCATGGGCACCGGGCTGCTTGGCGACGAGGCGGCTGCCATCGTCGAACTCGACAAGCGTCACCGTGCCGATGTCGCCGCCGGCGAGCGGCACAAGGCGCGCCGGACGCCGCCCGAGCGCCGCGGCGATCCTATCGGCAAGCCCTTGCCACATGGTCCGGGAAGTGATCGGCGAGGATGTGCGCGAACAGTCCGTGCGCCGCCGCCTCGATCAGGCCGAGACAGCCCTCGAAACCGCCCTCGCCACCGAAATAGGGGTCGGGCACCTCGTCGAGCCCGACCCCCGCCGCGTAGGAAAGAAAGAGGCCGAGCCTCGCCGCGCTGTCCGCCGGCGCGAGGCGTTCGAGATGGGCGAGATTGTCGCGGTCCATGGCAATCAGATAGTCGAAGCGGTCGAAATCGGCGACCGCGACCTGGCGCGCCCGCTGGTGCGCGATGTCGTAGCCGCGGGCGCGGGCGGCGCGCACGGCGCGCGGATCGGGCGGCTCGCCGACATGATGGCGGCTGGTGCCCGCCGAATCGGTCATCATGCCGTCTTCGCGGTCAAGCAGGCCGGCCGCGGCCGCAAGATGGCGGAAGGCCCCTTCGGCCATTGGCGAGCGACAGATATTGCCCATGCAGACGAACAGCACGCGAACCATCCTGCGGTCTCCCCTTCAAACGATCCTTGTTAGACTAATCCGGGGGACAAAAAAACGGCCCCGCATCGCGCGAGGCCAGTTTGACCAGAGGAAATCCCCATCATGGCCATGGCCATGATCCCTTGGCCTATATCCTACGGGCAGAGGTTCCCTTGCCCTGCGCAGATCTTTGCGGCACGGGAACAAGGAGGCGCAGATGGCGGCATACAGCAACATCGTGATCCTGACCGGAGCGGGGATTTCCGCCGAATCCGGGCTCTCCACATTTCGCGACGAGGGCGGGCTGTGGGCGCAGCACCGCATCGAGGATGTGGCGACGCCCGAGGCCTTCGCCGGCAATCCGGCGCTGGTCCAGTCCTTTTACAATGCGCGCCGGCGCCAGCTTCGCGAGGTCGCCCCCAACGCGGCGCACGCGGCGCTGGCGCGGCTCGAATCGGAGCTCGCAGGCGAGGTGCTGGTGGTGACGCAGAATGTCGACGACCTGCATGAACGCGCCGGCAGCCGCCGGGTGCTGCACATGCACGGCGAGCTCAGGAAAGCCCGCTGCCTCGGCTGCGGGGCGGTCTTGCCGTGGGAGGACGATGTCAGAGATGACGATCGCTGCCCGCGCTGCCGCCGGGCACGTCTGCGGCCGCACATCGTCTGGTTCGGCGAGATCCCCTTCCACATGGAGGAGATCGAACGGGCGATCGCGCGCGCCGACCTCTTTGTCTCGATCGGCACCTCGGGAGCTGTCTACCCCGCGGCGGGCTTCGTCGGGCTGGCCCGCGCGCTCGGTCGGGCGCATACGGTCGAGCTCAATCTCGAGCCCTCCGAAGGCCGGCACCTCTTCGCCGAGGGCCATTACGGACCCGCGACAGACGTGGTGCCCGCCTTCGTCGACCGGCTTCTCGGCGCCTAGGGTCCGGGCGCCGGCGCCGGCGGGCTTCCGTGTTTCCTTCGCGCCGGGGGAGCGCGCGGGCGCGTCGCGAGACGCGGCAGGCCACGGCCCTCTTGCGCTTGCGCCCGATCGGCCATATGTGGGGGAACGCCGGCACGGGGGCCGGCGCGGGACGACAAGGAGAAACGATGAATCGCTGGTCGAGCGCCTCCGTCATTGCTGCCGTCGCGGCCTTCCTGATCGGGCTTCTGGAATTCGGGCTCGTCGGCGAGGGGCTCGCCTGGGCGACCGAAGACTTTCTCGGCCTGTCGCCCACCGCCCACCGGGTGACCGCGGTCATCGTCGGCATTCTCGTTCTTCTGTTCGCGCTTTATGCCGCACGGCGGGCGTGGATCCTGCACGCGCCCGAGCCTGAGACGGAGACGGAGGAATCGAAGGGAGAGGCCTCATGAGCGGACGAGAGAACACAAACGGCGCCCTGCGCGCGCTGGTGATGACCCTATCGGTGAGCATCCTCGTCGGTGTCGCGGCGCTCGCCATCGTCGACGGGCTCGAATGGGCGACGCTGTCGCTGATGGGCATCGGGCTGGTGCCGACCGAGATCGTGATGGCTGTGACCGCCCTGCCGGTTCTCTACATGCTGACGCGCTTCGCCCGCCGCGTCTGGCGCATCGAACGCGGCCTCGAGAGCGGCGAGGATCTCGGGAGGGCGTGAGAGGGCTCACCCTCCCACCGCTTCCTCCGGGCCGCGCTTGTTGCCGGTGGCGAGAGCCTGGCGCTCGGCCTTGAGCAGCTCGGCGAGGAGGAAGGCCATCTCGAGGCTCTGGTCGGCATTGAGCCGCGGGTCGCAATGGGTGTGGTAGCGCGAGGCGAGCGCCTCGTCGGTGATGGCCATCGCGCCGCCGGTGCATTCGGTGACATTCTGACCCGTCAGCTCGAGATGGATGCCGCCGGCATAGCTGCCCTCGGCGCGATGGATGGCGAAGAACTGCCGCACCTCCTCGAGCAGCCGGTCAAAGCGACGCGTCTTGAGCCCCGCCGCCGTCTTCACCGTATTGCCGTGCATCGGGTCTGATGACCAGACGACGCAGCGGCCCTCGCGCCTGACCGCGCGCACGAGCGGCGGCAGGTGCTGCGCGATCCGTTCGGCACCGAAGCGGCAGATGAGGGTCAGCCGGCCGGCCTCGTTCGCCGGATCGAGGCGGTCGATGACGCGCAGCAGCTCGTCCGGCGTCATCGACGGGCCGACCTTGACCGCGACCGGATTGGCGATGCCGCGCAGGAATTCGAGATGCGCGCCCTCGACCTGCCGCGTGCGGTCGCCGCACCAGAGAAAATGCGCCGAGCCGTCGATCCACAGCCCGGTCTCGGGCTCGCGGCGGGTCAGCGCCTCCTCATAGCCGAGCAGCAGGCATTCGTGGCTGGTGAAGAATTCGGTGCCGCGGAGCGCCGCCATCTCGTCGGCACCGACACCGCAGGCGCGCATAAAGTCGAGCGCCTCGCCGATGCGGTCGGCCAGATCCTGGAAGCGTTCGCTCGCCGGCGAATGGGCGACATAATCAAGATTCCAGCGGTGCACCTCGTCGAGCCCGGCATAGCCGCCATGCGAGAGCGCGCGCAGGTGATTGAGCGTCGCCGCCGCCTGATGATAGGCGCGCAACAGGCGCTCGGGATCGGGCGTGCGCGCCGTGGCGTCGAACTTGATGCCGTTGATGATGTCGCCGCGATAGCTCGGCAGGGTGACGCCGCCCCGCGTCTCGCTGGCGCTCGAGCGCGGCTTGGCGAACTGTCCCGCCATGCGGCCGACTTTCACCACCGGGCAGGCGGCGGCGAAGGTGAGCACGACGGCCATCTGCAGGATGACGCGGAAGGTGTCGCGGATGGTGTCGGGGTGGAACTCGGCGAAGCTCTCGGCGCAGTCACCACCCTGCAACAGAAAGGCCTTGCCCTCGGCGACGCGGGCGAGCTGGGCCCGGAGCGCCATCACCTCGCCGCCGAAGACGAGCGGCGGGCAGCGCCTGAGCCGCGCCTCGACCTCGGCAACCCGCGCCGGATCCGGATAGTCCGGAAGCTGCGCCGCCGGGCGTGCGCGCCAACTCGATGGCGTCCAGGGGTTCTGACTACGCATGACTGTCCGATTCCGTGAAACGAGGCCGTCCTTCATAACCGATCGCGGCAGCGGCGTCAGCCTTCATAAGCCGCCTCAACGCGTCTTTTTCGCCATCAGCACAAACTCCTCGGCGCTCGTCGGGTGGATCGCCACGGTGCGATCGAGTCCCGCCTTGGTCAAGCCGTTCTTGAGCGCCACCGCGAAGCCCTGGATGATCTCCGGCGCATCCGGCCCGAGCATGTGCATGCCGACGACGCGGTCGCTTTCCGGGTCGACGAGCACCTTCACATAGGAGCGCTCGTCGCGTCCCGCGACGACGTTCTTCAACGGCCGGAATTCCGACTCATAGACATCGACCTCGCCGAGCTTATCGAGCGCCTCGTCCTCGCCCAGGCCAACGGTGGCGAGCGGCGGCGCGGAGAAGACCGCCGAGGCGACATGGCGGTGGTCCGGCGCCACCTGCTTTCCGCCGTAGCGGGTGAGCGCGAAGGCATGGCCCTCCTTGATCGCCACCGGGGTCAGCGCAATGCGGTCGGTGACGTCGCCGACGGCCCAGATATTGGGCACATTGGTGCGCGAATAGTCGTCGACGCAGATCGCTCCCGAGGGGTCGAGCTCGACCCCGGCGCGCTCGAGCCCGAGCCCCTCGCTGTTGGGACGCCGGCCGATGGCAAAGAGAACCTGGTCGACGGTGTGTGTCTCGCCGGTGGTGAGCGTCACCGCAAGACCGTCGTCCGTCTTCTCGATTGCCGTCACATTGGTGTCGCAGCGGACATCGATGCCCTTCTTCTGCATCGCCGCCTGCAGGCGGAGTCTCAAGTCCATGTCGAAGCCGCGCAGGATCGGCGCCCGGCGATAGGCGAGCGTGACCGCGCTGCCGAGCCCGTTGAAGATGCCGGCGAACTCGACCGCGATATAGCCGCCGCCGACGACGAGCAGGCGCCGCGGCAGCGCGGGCAGGTGAAACACCTCGTTCGAGGTGATGGCGTGCCCGACGCCCGGGATGTGCGGAAGATTGGGCGTGCCGCCGGTGGCGATCAGGATCGTGTCCGCCGTCACCGTGCGGCCGTCGAGGCGCAGCGTGTGCGCATCCTCGAGGGCGGCGCGCTCGGGATAGATGGTCACCCCGCGCGATTCCAGCGTTTCGATATAGAGCCGGTTGAGGCGATCGACCTCGCCCTGCATGTTGCGCCGGAAACGGTCCCAGTCAAAAGCGGTCTCGCCGACATCCCAGCCGAAGCCGGCGGCGTCCGCGAAATCCTCGCGATAATGCGCCGCATAGGTCATCAGCTTTTTCGGAATGCAGCCACGGATGACGCAGGTGCCGCCGACGCGGAATTCCTCGGCGATGGCGACCCGCGCGCCGAGTGCGGCGGCAATCCGGCTCGCCCGCACGCCGCCCGACCCGGCGCCGATGACGAAGAGGTCGTAGTCGTAGTCCGTGGCCGCCATCGTGCCTCACCCTGGTTGCTGTTGCCTCATCCCGGCCGAGAGATAGAAGAGCCGGCGAAGGAGTACAAATGGAATCCCCGGCGGCGTGCGCAAGCCGCACCCTCCGTTCGCCCTGAACCTGTCGACATGCGAACGGAGAAAGCCCGTTCGCCCTGAGCGTGCCGAAGGGCGGACGGAATTTGGGAAACCCGTTCGTCCTGAGCCTGTCGAAGGATGTCCGTGCGGCGTCCTGCGCGCTTCGAGACGGGCCTTGCGGCCCTCCTCAGCGCGAACGGAGGAAGGAGCGCGAACGAATCCTGTCCTGGCCGCCGGTGAATCCGGCGCCGGAGCCAGCCGGGGTCGGCGCGCGATTGCGCCGCCGGCCCGAGGATTCTATGTCTCATTCATGCGCAGCCTTCTCATCACGCTCGGGCTTCTCCTTCTTCTTGCCGGCCTGTTCTGGCCGTGGCTCGTCAAGCTGCCCTTGGGCCGCCTCCCCGGTGACATCGTCATCGAACGGGAACACTTCCGGCTTTATGTCCCGATCACGACCATGCTCCTCATAAGCCTCGTGCTGAGCCTCGTCCTGTGGCTTGCCGGCCGCTTCAAATGAAGCCGGGCACGCGAATGCCGGAACCGCTCATGACCCCGCCCTTCCGCGTCAGGTCCGTTATC
>JBHHTO010000110.1:0-7800 GCA_046753425.1 Rhodothalassiaceae bacterium
ATCTCGCCGTCGGAAAAGCCCGCCGCGCGCAGGGCTTCGATATCGGCGGCCTCGAGGCGCGCCGGCGCCCGCGTCAGCTTCTCGGCGTAGCCGAGCGCGGCCAGCGTCTTCGCATCGAGCACTTCCTCCGGTCGCCCGGCGGCGATGGCCTCGGCGATGGCCGTGGCGCGCGCCTTGTCGCCGAGCAGGCGGGCGAGGCCTGTGCGATGATGCGCGACGCAGTAGCGACAGCCGTTCCACAGGCTCACCGCGACACCGATGGTCTCGAGGAGTGCCGGATCACAGCGATTGCCGAAATGGTGCAGCACCGACTTGTAAAGCGCCATATGGCCCTCGAGCGTGTGCGGGCGCAGGCTGTGGGCCCTGAGGATATTGTCCACTTGGCCCGTGGCGTCGGCGACGCGGGCATAGAGCGCCTTGAGCCGGCCCTCGGCATCCTCGGGCGCAATGGTCTCGATCCAGGTCATGGACTGTCTCCGGGCTTCAGGGCGGCACCATAACCGCACAGCCATGGTTCGTTAAGAGGACAGGCTCTATACTCCGCCTGCCCGCGCATCGTTCCGAGCGGAGAGCATCGATGACGCCACTTTTGAGCCTCCTTTTCCTTCTTGCCGCGGCGGGCCCGCCGCACGCGGACGCGGCGCCCGTTCCGGCCTGCGACGCGGCGCATGAGGGCCAGCTTTCCTGCCAGGCGAACCGGGTCTGCGAGTGCGTCTTCTCGCGCGCGGTGCCGGCGCGCCATCTACCCGACCGCTGGCACTGGGACTGCGGCATCGAGCGCCCGGCCTGCAGCGTGACGCGGGAATCTCTCGCCCCGCATGCAACACCGGCGGTGCCCTATATCGTCGATGTCGAGCACGGGCGGCAGAAGAAGAAAGAGGACGAGGAAAACAGCCCGCCGCGCTGAGCCTCCCGCGCCTGCGTCAGGCGACCTCGAAGAGCCCCGCCGCGCCCATGCCGCCGCCGACGCACATGGTGACGACGACATAACGGGCGCCGCGGCGCCGGCCCTCGATCAGCGCGTGACCGACCATGCGCGCTCCCGACATGCCATAGGGGTGCCCGATCGAGATCGCGCCGCCATCAACATTGAAGCGCGCATTGTCGATGCCGAGCCTGTCGCGGCAATAGACCGTCTGTACCGCGAAGGCCTCGTTCAGCTCCCACAGGTCGATATCGTCGATGCCGAGTCCATGGCGCTCCAGCAGTTTCGGCACCGCGAACACCGGGCCGATGCCCATCTCGTCGGGGTCGGTACCGGCGACCGCGATGCCGCGATAGACGCCGAGCGGCGCGAGTCCGCGGCGTTCAGCCTCGCGGCCGTCCATGACGACGACCGCCGCCGCACCGTCCGAAAGCTGGCTCGCATTGCCCGCGGTGATGCTGTGCCCCGGGCCCTTGACCGGCGGCAAGGCGGCCAGCGCCTCGAGCGTGGTGCCGGGGCGATTGCCCTCGTCGGTCTCGAGCGTCACCTCTTCCTCATGGATCGCGCCGGTCTCCTTGTCCTTGACCTTCTTCACGGTCCGGAGCGGCACGATCTCGGCGTCGAAGCGGCCGGCGGCCTGTGCGGCGGCGGTGCGCTGCTGCGACTGAAGCGCATAGGCGTCCTGTGCCTCGCGCGGGATGCCGTAACGTTTGGCGACCACCTCCGCGGTGTCGATCATCGGCATATAGGCATCATTGCGGATGGCGAGGACGCCCGGATCGGGCTCGACGCGGAAGCGCTCGTTCTGCACCATCGAGATTGACTCCGCACCGCCGCCAACGGCGATTTTCATGCCGTCATGGAGGATCTGCCTGGCGGCGATCGCGATCGCCATCAGCCCCGAGGCGCACTGCCGGTCGACGGTCATGCCGGCGACCGATGTCGGCAGTCCGGCGCGGAGCGCGACGAGGCGACCGGGATTGGGCGTCTGCACGCCCTGCGGCATGGCGCAGCCGAAGATGACGTCGTCGATCTCGCCGCCCTCGACCTTTGCCCGGCGGAGCGCCTCGGCCACCACATGACCACCCAGCGTCGGTGTCGGCGTGGCGTTGAAGGCGCCGCGATAGGCCTTGCCGATCGGCGTGCGGGCGACGGAAACAATGACGGCATCGGCCATGGCAGGGGCTCCTTTCGCGCTGCTGCCTCCCCTCATAGCCGAGCCGCTTCGTTCCGCCAACGGTCGAAAGCGCGAGCCACCGCGATCGCCAATGTCAGCCTTGAAAGAGTGCATCCGAGTATGTATCATACACACCATGAGGAGCGCGGCGTTGATCCGGGAGCTCAAGGCGGCGGGATGGGTCCTCGACCGGGTTCGCGGGTCGCACCACGTGTTCCGCCATCGCAAAGGTCCGGGGATCGTCGTCGTGGCGCACCCGAAGAAGGATCTCGGCAAGAGCCTTGTCGCGGCGATCCGGCGACAGGCCGGCCTTTGCGTGTGGGGGGAGGTGCGGCGCAAGGTGGAGAGAGAGCATGCGCTATCCGATGGTGATCGAGGCGGGCGATGAGAACACGGCCTATGGGGTCGTGGTGCCCGATCTGCCGGGGTGCTTTTCCGCCGGCGACACGCTTGAGGAGGCGCTCGCGGGGGCGGAGGAAGCAGTGGCGGCGTGGATCGACGCAGCGCTCGATGCGGGCCTCGAGATTCCGGCGCCGTCCTCGCTCGAGGCCGTGCGCAAGGATCCCGCCTATGCGGGCTGGACGGTGGCGCTCGTCGATGTCGATCCGGTGCTCTTCGACGACAGCTATGCACGCTTCAACATTACGCTGCCGCGCCGTATCGCGCGCCGTCTCGACGATCTCGCGAAAGCCGCCGGCGAGAGCCGATCCTCCTTCATTGCCAAGCTGACGCTGCGGCAGGGGCAGACCTGAGGGCGAAAGCCGCCGCTCTGCGAGCGAGTCGCTTCCGGGCGGCGTCCGACCGCCTTCCGTCACCCGACGGCATGGCCGGCGGGTCCATTGCCGAAGCCGGACGCCTCTCCTCACCATGGATTCGCCGGTCAAATCGGCGAATGACGAAGGAAGAAGGGATCTCCGGTCGGTGGGTCCTTGTCCCTACGGCTCTTTCTGCGCCCGGTCCCGATCGGCGAAGGAGCTGCCATCGGCGGCGAGCTTCTCGATCAGCGGCGCAGGGGTCCAGCGCCTGGCGCCGAGGGCCTCGCCATAGTGGCGGATGCGGTCGCGGACATGGGCGAGGCCGAGGCTGTCGCCATAATACATCGGGCCGCCGCGCCAGCGCGGAAAGCCGTAACCATAGAGATAGACGACATCGATGTCCGATGCCCGGAGCGCGATGCCTTCCTCGAGAATGCGCGCCCCTTCATTGATGAGCGGCAGCACGCAGCGCTCGACGATCTCGTCCGGGGAAATATCCATACGGCGCGCGATGCCGGCCCGCTTCGCCTCTTCCTCGGCGAGCGCGCGCACCTCCGGGTCGGGCTCGGGGCGGCCCCCCTCATAGCGATAGAAGCCGGCGCCGGTCTTCCGGCCCTTGCGGCCCATCTCGACAAGCCGGTCATGAACCCGGAAGGCGATGGCGTCATCGGCGTCGGGCGGGAATTCCTGGCGCAGCAGATAACCGATATCGAGCCCGGCGAGATCGCCGACCATGAACGGGCCCATGGCGAAACCGAAATCGGTGATCGCCGAATCGATGGCTTCGGGCGAGGCCCCCTCGAGAAGCAGGAAACCGGCCTCGCGGATATAGCCCTGGAGCATGCGGTTGCCGATGAAACCGCGGCAGACGCGGGCGACGACCGCCACCTTGCGGATGCGTTTCGCGAAGGCAAGCGCGCTGGCGAGCACGTCGTTCGCGGTCTTCTCCGCGCGCACGATCTCGAGCAGCTTCATGAGATAGGCGGGCGAGAAGAAATGGAGCCCCAGCACATCTTGCGGCCGCTCCGTGACGGCGGCGATGGCGTCGATGTCGAGATAGGAGGTGTTGGTGGCGAGAATGGCCCCCGGCCGGGCCACATGATCGAGGGCCTTGAAAACGTCCTGCTTGATGGCGAGCCGCTCGAACACCGCCTCGATGATAAGGTCCGCCTCGCCGAGCGCCGCCATGTCGGTCTCGACCCGAAGCCGGCCAAGGCGCCGGTCGCGTTCGGCGGCATCGAGCTTGCCGCGGCGGATGCCTTCATCGAGCACGCCGGCCATACGGGAGCGCGCGGCTTCCGCCGCCTCGGCCGTCTGCTCGACGACGGTGACCGGCAGGCCGGCGGCGAGGCAGGCGAGCGCGATGCCCGAGCCCATGGTGCCGCCACCGACGATGCCGACGCGCGCGATCTCGCGCGTGGGCGTCGTCTTGTCGATGCCCGGCACCTTCGCCGCCTGCCGCTCGGCAAAGAAGGCATGGCGCAGGGCGGCGGATTGCGGGTGGCGGAAGCATTCCTCGATGAGCGCGCGCTCGGTCTTCACCCCTTCCGCGAACGGCAGCCTCACCGCCGCCTCGACGGCGGCGATCGCCTGCCCCGGGGCGAAGAGATGGCGATAGCGCTTCGCCGCAAGGGCGCGGAACTCGGCGATCACCGCATCGGCGCCCGAGGCATCGGGCACCGTCATCTCCGAGATGCGGCGCAGCGGGGCCTTGCGGGCCACCAGACCGGCGGCGAATGCCACCGCCTCATCCAGCAGATCGCCCTCGACGATGGCATCGACGAGCCCGATCTCCCTTGCGCGCGGTGCCGGCACCGGCTGTCCGCTGGTGATCATCTCGAGCGCGGTGCGCACGCCAACGAGCCGCGGCAGGCGCTGCGTGCCCTGCGCACCGGGGATGATGCCGAGATTGACCTCCGGGAAGCCGAGCTTCGCGTCGGTACGGGCAAGGCGATAGTGGCAGCCGAGCGCGAGCTCGAGCCCGCCGCCGAGCGCGCTGCCGTGGATGGCGGCGACGAGCGGCTTGGGCGTCGCCTCGAGCGCGCTCACCACTTCGGGCAGGAGCGGCGGCACCGGCGGGCGGCCGAATTCGCTGATATCCGCGCCGGCCATGAAGGTACGGCCCGCGGCAGCAAGCACCGCGGCGTCGATCCCGGGATCGGCGGCGATGTCCCTTGTTGCCGCAACGAGGCCCTCGCGCACCGCGGCCGAGATGGCGTTGACCGGCGGATTGTCGACAAGAATGACGGCGATGCGGTCGCGACGCTCGATGGTCACCACAGTCATGGACATCTCTCCTTGCAGACGAACGGGCGGCCCGGTTCTAGGGTACGAGAAGGACGGGAATGTTCGACATATGGGCGATGGCGTTCGACACCGAGCCGAGAATGATCTCGGCGATATTGGAATGTCCGCGGCGGCCGACGATGATCATCTCCGCACCGCGGTCGCGCGCCAGCTTGTTGAGCGATTCCGCCGGGCTGCCCCAGCTATAATAGGTCTCGGGCTCGACGCCCGCTTGTCTGGCCAGCGCGACGAGCGGCGCGAGGATCTTCTCGCGCGCCGTCTCCTCCTCCTGCTTCTTGTCGATCGGCCGCCGGAGCGCCTCCTCGAGCGAGAGTGGCGTGAACCCCGACCAGTGGATGATATGGGCGATCAGCAGGCGGTCGCCACAGCGGGTGGCGAGACGGGCGGCGACGGCGACCGCGCGGCGGCTCGGGTCGCTGCCGTCGACACCGACGAGATAAAGCGGGTCATCGGTCATGATGCATTCCTCCGCATTCCTGTTCCCCGCCAGTCTGGCCCACCCGTTCGCGGTCTGCCTTGATCGCGATCAAGGTTGCGGGCGGCGGTCGGCTTCCTGCGTCCCGGCGGCCAGCGCCCGGCGCAGCGCCGCATAGTCGGCAAAACCGAGCGGCGTTGCAATCTCGCTCTGCCAGATGGCGTCGAGGCGCGCGCGGATCGCCGGCCCGAGGGTGCCGGCGTGGCCGCCACTCCGTCCTGTCCGCACCTTGCTCGAAAGCGCCGCCGCCGGCAGGCCACAGGCGGCGTTGCGCGCCCCGGCCGTCAGATGGTCGTCGAACTGCCGCTCATGCGCCTTCATGAAATCGAAGCGCGCCTGCCGGGTGGCGAGGGCGATCGTCGCCTCGTCCGTGACGCCGATGAAGCGGGCGACACGGCGCACCTGGCGTTCCAGGTCGGCGAGCAGGTCCTCGAAGGCGAGCATCAGAACATTATCGTCAAGACGACGGGCGAGCCAGGACTTGAGATGCTGCCAGTAACTTCCGGCGGGATGGTCGCGGGCGATGAGATAGGCGGCGAAGTCGTCCGCGCTCACGGCGCCGGGCTCGAGAAACCAGCCCTCCATGAAGCGGTAGAAGGAGACCATGGTATCGCGCGGATCGCGGACGACGACGATATAGCGACCCTCGTGCGGCATCTGCTCGCCGTTCCAGTGGGTCTTGAAAGCCCGCGGCGCGGCCTTCTGCGGCGCCTCGAGATCGATCCCCATATCGTGGGCAAGCTCGATCCAGGGGACGACGGCGGAGATTTCGGCGAAATCCATGTCGCCGCCCGTGCGCAGGCCGTGGACGATCTGCTGCATCCAGGTGGTGCCGGCCTTGGGGTAGGTGGCGATGATGACATCGTCGGGACGCGGCCGGAAGGCGCGGGCATAGGCAAGGCCCGCGGGCGAGATGAACCGCGCCATGCGCTCCGCGAATTCGGCGATCGAGCGCGCCCGCCGTGGCGCCCTGTGGTCGCGCGCGTTCATGCCGGCAGATTGTGCAGAACGTGCCAGCACATCATCGCCGCCGCCGAGCGATGGGGCGACCAGGCCTCGCCGATCGCTGCCGCCGCGCGCTCGTCGGGGCGTGCGTCGAGGCCTTTGATGCGGCGCAGCCCCTCGCGCACGCCGAGATCGCCAATGGGCCAGATATCGGCGCGGCCAAGCGAGAACATGAGATACATCTGCGCCGACCAGACGCCGAAGCCCTTGTGTGCGGTGATCGCTGCCGTCGCCGCATGATCGTCGAGATCGTCAAGGGCATGGGGATCGAACCGTCCCGCGGCCGCCGCCTCGGCCAGCGCCCGGCCATAGGCGATCTTCTGCCGCGACAGGCCGATTGTGCGCAGCTCGTCGTCACTGCAGGCAAGGAGGGCCGCTGGCGTGGCTTCGCCGCCGAGCAGCGTCGTGAGCCGGTCGGCGATGGTCTGCGCCGCTTTTGTCGAGAGCTGCTGCCCGATGAGAATGCGCAGCAAGGCCGGAAACCCGGCCACGCCTGCCCGCGGCGGCGGATCGCCGTGCGCCGCGCGCGCGCGGGCGATGTCGGCATCGATCGCCGCCAGGCGATCAAGCGCGCGGGTCAGTGCCGGCGGCGCCAGCGCATGGTCTTTCCCATTCAATCCAGGCATCGCCTCCGACCGCCTTTCCCGCCGTGCCCTTTCGCGCCATGATGGCGCATCGCGAAGGCGGCTGTCCATGGCCGCCACGCAAGGAGGGGTGAGCGACGATGCAGGCCGTCTACCGACCGCAACCACTGGCGGGCTATCCGCACTATGATGATGACGAGATGATTGCCCGCGCTCGACGATTCGCCGAAGAGATGAGCCGCCGCCGCACGGTGCGCGATTTCTCGCCCGAAGCGGTGCCGCGGGAGGTGATCGAGGCGGCGCTCCGCGCTGCCGGCAGCGCGCCCTCGGGCACCAACAAGCAGCCCTGGCATTTCGCGGTCGTCGGCGATCCGGATCTCAAGCGCCGGATCCGGGCTGCCGCCGAGGAGGAGGAGCGCGCCTTCTATGCCGGGCGCGCGGGTGCGCGCTGGCTCGCTGACCTCGCTCCGCTCGGGACCAGTGCCGACAAGCCCTTTCTCGAGATCGCGCCCTGGCTAATCGTCTGCTTTCAGGAGAGCTACGGCCGGGATCCCGAGACCGGGGAGCGGACC
>JBHHTO010000111.1:0-7791 GCA_046753425.1 Rhodothalassiaceae bacterium
GATCGTATGGTCTTCCGCAAGATACTTTGCTCGTGCCACCACCTGATTGATCGTCGTGTCGAGCGCGTTGGCCGAGCGGAACTGTCCCGGCCCGGCCAGGAGCGTGCTGCCGCCTTCTGTGACGAGAATCCGGGGGATCGGATTTGCGCTCTGCGCCTCGCCGCCACCGAGGGGATCCTGGATATCCGTATTGTCGGCACGCGAAAGCCAGAGCTGGGTCGAGAAGTTGTCTGTCCACTGATCGAAGAAGCGGACCGAATAAGTCTCGATCTCGCTGCCGCGATTCGCGAAATTGCCTTTGAAGGCGAAATCGTTACCGAATCCGAAATCGTCTGACGAACCGTTGTTTTCGCGCAATCGCGTATAGGTGAGCGCGACGCGGTGATCGTCATTGATGAAATAGTCGAGACGGGTAAGAATTCGGCGATTATCTGCAGGCAGAGACCGCGCGATACCGAGCGTTTCGATGCCGTATGTGTTCTCCAGGATCTGCTGCACCTGGTTGACGAGATCCACCGTCGGCCCCCGCTCGTTCGCGAAACCGCCACCAACCGGACCGCGATTCACCGTATTCGTGAGCTGAGCCTCTTCATAGGCCACATAAAGGAACAGCTTGTCCTTGATGATCGGCCCCCCGAGCTCGGCACCCCAGCGTTTGTCGTGGAACGGGTCAGTGATGACCGTGTCGCCGTTGATCTTGGTACCGGTCAGGCTCTTCGCATTGAACTCGAAAAAGGCCGAGCCGTGGAACTCGTTCTGGCCCGACTTGGTGACAAGGTTGATGTTACAGCCGGTGAACTGGCCGTAGGTCACGTCATAGGGCGCGAATTCCACCGACACTTCGCGGGTGGCGTCGAACGGGATCGGCATATTGTTGCGGGCCGGGAAGCCGGATGCATTGAGGCCAAAGGGGTCGTTCGACTGCACACCGTCGATGGTGAAGCTGTTGAAGCGGTTGTTGCCGCCGAGACAGGAAACCGCCTTGGAATTCCGTTCATTGATCGAGATGCGCGGATCGATGCGAATGATGTCGCGGATGTCGCGGGTGATCGAGGGGAAGGATTCCAGCGTCTCGAGATTGAAGGACTGGCTCGGCCCGATAGCGAGAGCCGAAGTCACGGTCGCGGCCGCGGTGACCACGATCTCCTCGATCTCCTGCGACGGCTGCACCGTAATGTTCAGATTGGCCGTCTGCGAAATCGAGAGGAACAGGCCTTCGACCCGTTGGGTCGAATTGCCGGCGCTTTTCACCAGCACGTTATAGGGGCCGCCGGCTTCGAGACCCGAGACCGAGAAACGGCCCTGAGCATCGGTCGAGGTCGCAGTCGCACGACCGGTGCGCGTGTCGATGAGCGAAATCTCGGCATTTGCGACCGGGTTGCCCGCGGCGTCCAACACCGTGCCACGCACGCCAGACGTCACCTGTTGGGCCTCCGCCTGCTGTGCAACCATGATGGCCGGCACCGACGCCGACAACAGCAAGAGCGCCTTCGCCGCACAATAAGCCGTGGTCTTCAAACCCTTCATCGGGCTATGCATTGGGTCTTTCCTCCCTCTTTCTCATTTCAGGCCCCCGTTGCCCGGGTGCCCAGCGACAGAATCATTTCCGTGCTACGGAATAAGCCAGCTCCTCTTTACGGGTGTGTGACACCTCGTTTACCGATTCGCACGTCAAGTCTCATTTGAACCGACCAGAAGGTCAAGATTCTAATCCCTAGACCCGCAAGATCAGCAACTTATGTGACATCCACGCCACATTTTGCGCAGATATATTCCGACCTGATCGATTCGCACCGGGAAATTGCCGTACCGCATCCGGGTGATCCTCGACCCTGTGAGCGAGATCAAGACGGCGAAAATGGAAGCCTCCCGGGAAGGAACCCTCCCGGGAGGCCGGACAGTTTTGCCAGGCGGTGGCTCAGAGCCCGCCGAAGCGCTTCGAGAACTTGATGCCGAACTCGCTGCGGTCGTTGTTCAGGATCACCTCGGTGAAGCCCGAGAAGAACTGGTCGAGCCGGCCGACATCGTATTTCTCGTTGAAGATATTCTCGCCATAGGCGGACAGCGTCCAGCCATTCTGGACATTTTCATAGCTGACGAGGAAGTTCGTCAGGTCGCGCCCGGCGATGCGGTTGAACTCGTTGTTCACCGACTGGCCGAACATGGCGCTGCGGTAGGAGTAATCCACCCGCACCGTCAGGACATCGCCGTTCGCGAGCTCGTCGCGGAACTGCGGCCCGACGCTCAGGGTCCAGCGCGGCGACAGGGTCGGGCGATCGCCGACCTTGGTCCCCACGGTCCCCGGCTTCACCTTGCGGATCTCGGCGTCGAGATAGCCGATCGAGGTCTGCAGGCTGAAGGGGCCCGAGACCAGCGTGCTCTCGAACTCGAATCCCTTGGAGCGCGACTTGCCCGCATTCTCGGTGATCGTCACGAAGCCGGCTTCGGTCGGTGCCGAGAATTGCAGCGGCAGGTTGTTGTAGTTGGTGAGAAACAGCGAGATCGCCGTCTGCCAGAAGTCCGTCGGACGCCCCTTGAGCCCGAACTCGTGGTTGCGCGCGGTCGTCGGGTCGAAGGCGGTGAACTGCGACGGTCCGCCGAAGGGGCGCGCCGGGTAGCCGCCATTCTGGTAGCCCTTCGAGTCGGTGTAATAGACGTGCACATTGTCCGACAGGTCATAGGTCAGCGAGGTATCCCAGGTGACCCGGCTCCAGCTGTTGACGCGGAACTCGCGCTGCGCCGAGCCCGGGGTGCCGTTGCCGTTGCCCTGAGGCGGCGGCAGGAACCACGGGAAGTTGGTGAACAGCGCATCGGCCCGCTTCTTGTCGTGCGTCCAGCGCACGCCGCCGCCGAGCTTCAGACGATCGGTGAACTGGTACCCGGCATGGAAATAGCCGGCATAGGAATTGGTCGTCTGGTTGATGTCGAAGGTATCACCATGGGTGATGAAGGTGTTCACACCCGAGAAGGTGAAGCCGTCCTCGTTGAAGTAATAGGCGCCGGCGACGAAATCGAGATCGCCATATTCCCCATTGAGCTGCGCCTCGAGCGAAACCTGGTTCGCCTGGCCGCGCTCGGGGAAGGACTGGAAGTCCTGGAAGGCGGTCTCGTCATCAAGCCCGCCGCGATAGTCCTCGTGGCGATAGCTGCCGAGCGCCTTGAGGCTCAGATTCTCGTTGATGTCGAGCGTGCCGGTGAGCGACGAGCCATAGGCGGCGTTCGACTGCGCGAGCAGGATGGCCACCGAGGTGTTGGTGTCGTCGGGGTCGGCAGCGATGTCGCTGGCCTTGAGCGGCCCGCCGGGCAGGCCCGTCGCCGGGCCGATCGGGTCGGTGAAGAATCCGTTGCCGGTGGCGGCGAAGACGCCGGGTTGATCGAGACCGGTGATGATCTCGGCGGTCGACGGCGACTGGCCATATTCGCCCTGCACCGCATCCGCGGTCCACAGGAGCTCGAAATTGTCCGCCGCCTGCCAGCGCACGGCGACACGCCCCGACGCCTCGAAGATCTCGCCGACCTTGCGCACACGCTCGGTGATCCGGAGCGCCCGGCCGATGCCGTCGCGCCGCGTCACGCGCCCGGACACCGACATGTCGAGATTGTCGGCGAGCGCGAAATTGCCATAGAAGCTGCCCGCCGCACGCTCGCGCGAGCCCGCCTGCAGCTCGAATTCGAAGCCGTCCTCGTCGCCCGGCTTGCGGGTGATGATGTTGACCGCGCCGCCGATCGAGTTGCGGCCATAGAGCGTGCCCTGCGGCCCACGCAGCACCTCGACGCGCTCGACATTGGCGAGGTCGAGATTGGCGCCCATCTGGCGCCCGAGATAGACGCCATCGACATAGAGCGCGACACCTGGGTCGGTGGTGATGATGTGGTCCTGGATGCCGATGCCGCGGATGAAGATGGCGGCGTGCGACGGATTGCCGACACCGAAGCGCGTGATGTTGAGGTTCGGCACCGAGTGGTCGAGATCGGAGACCGAGTCGATCCCCTGCACCTTCAGCGATTCGCTTGAGAGCGCCGTGATCGCCATCGGTGTCGAGTACACGCCCTCCGTCCGCCGCCGCGCGGTGACGAGGATCTCCTCGAGCATGTCATAGCTGTCGGCGGCACCCTCGTCCGCGGAACCCTGCCCGGATGCCGCACCTTGCGCATTCGCCGTTGCCGGCAGCGCCAGCGGCAGTGCCAGCGCGAGCGCTGCGGCCGACGCCATCAGGCTTGCCCGCCAGCGCCGTGACGCATCCTTGCCCGTCGCCGGGTCCGTCCCTGTCCTGTCCATCCTTAGCCCTCTTGATTCGGTTTCCTCTCCGGTCGATATGCCCGGCGTCATACACCGCTCGATCGTGGCGATGCATTCCGCCGAGGCACCGTCAAATGTCCTGTTCGCACATTCGACGGATTTTTCCGGATAGCATATTTTTTATCGGATGAACCATTTTTTTTTGAGAGCCCGCCTGTGTCGGCCGGACACGGATCGCGCGCCTCAACTTTCGGGGTAACCGGCCGTGCGTTTCGGTCAAAGTCTGATCAACTAGACAAATTTTTCTTGAACCCCAGGCCGATTTGTAACAGCCTGCCACGAAGCAGGATTGCGAGATCTCAGCGAACCGCGCGCAGATAGATGCGCAAGTGTCGCAGGGCCCGCAATCTCCTTTGGCAGCCGGGGAAGCGTGGGGGACTTGTAGAGGTGAACGATTGCATGGGGCAGAAACTTTCAGTCACGGATGCGCGGATCGATCCGGAGCGGGCCAGCAATGACGGCGCACCGGATCCTTTTGCCGACCTGCATCCGCCGCTGACCGCGACCCAGGCGGTGGTCGAGGCCGGCCGCTGCCTCTATTGCTATGAGGCACCGTGCATCGCCGCCTGCCCCACGGGCATCGACATCCCCACCTTCATCCATCAGATCCGCACCGGCAATCTCGTCGGATCGGCGGAGACGATCCTTGAGGCGAACATCATGGGCGGCACCTGCGCCCGCGCCTGCCCGACCGAGATTCTCTGCGAGCAGGCCTGCGTGCTCAATGCCCGCGAGGGCGAGCCGGTGGAGATCGGGCGCCTGCAGCGACACGCCGTCGATCACCTTCTCACCGCCGGCGGGCCGCATCCCTTCACCCGCGCACCCGGGACCGGCAAACGGATTGCCGTCGTCGGAGCCGGCCCCGCCGGACTTGCCTTCGCGCACGAAGCGGCGCGGCGCGGCCACGAGGTGACGGTTTTCGACGCGCGGCCGAAACCGGGCGGGCTCAATGAGTACGGCCTCGCCGCCTACAAGATGGTCAATGACTTTGCGCAGAAGGAGGTGAAGTTCATCCTCGGCATTGGCGGCATCGAGCTCCGGCTCGGCCACTGCCTCGGCAAGGAGCTGAAGCTTGCAGACCTGCGCGCGGACTATGACGCGGTGTTCATTGGGGTCGGCCTCACCGAACCGGTGCCGCTCGGGATTCCCGGCGAGGATGCGCCCGCGGTCGAGGATGCGATCGACTTCATTGCGCGTCTCAGGCAGACCGAGCCGAAATCGTCGCTGGCGCTCAGGGGCGACGTGATCGTCATCGGCGGCGGCAACACCGCGATCGACGCCGCCGTGCAGGCGAGAAAGCTGGGCGCGGAGATCGTCTATCTCGTCTATCGCCGCGGTCCCGAGCATATGGGCGCCACCCATTGGGAGCAGGATCTCGCGCGCCTCAACGGGGTCATCTTCCGGCACTGGGCGCGGCCGGTGGCGATTGCCGATCTCGGCGACGCCGCCGAGGTGACCTTCGAACGCACACGGCTTGCCGACGGCCGGCTTGAGGGCACGGGCGAGAATTTCTCGCTTCGGGCAGCGCATGTCTTCAAGGCGGTCGGGCAGCGGCTTGCAGCAGGGGGCCTCGAAGAATTGCGCCGCGAGGGCGGCAAATTGTGGGTGGATGACCGCTATCGCACCTCGCTTCCCGGCGTCTTCGCCGGCGGTGACTGCATTGCGCGCACCGTCGACCTTACGGTGCAGGCGGTCGAGGACGGCAAAGAGGCCGCACGCAGTGCCGATGCCTTTCTCAAGGAAAAGGAAAGCTGACGATGGTTGATCTCGGATGTCGTATCGGCGGGATCGAGAGCGTCAATCCCTTCTGGCTCGCCTCGGCGCCGCCGACCGACAAGAAATACAATGTCGAACGCGCCTTTCGGGCCGGCTGGGGCGGCGCGGTATGGAAGACACTCGGCGAGGACCCGCCGGTGGTCAATGTGACGAGCCGCTACGGGGTGCACAAGAGCGCCATGGGCGGCATCATCGGCATCAACAACAACGAGCTCATCTCCGACCGGCCGCTCGAGGTCAATCTGAGAGAGATCGAGGCGATGCGCCGCGAATGGCCGGACCGCGTGATCATCGGTTCGATGATGGCGCCGATGGACGAGCAGGCGTGGAAGGATCTCGCCATCCGCATCGCCAATAGCGGCGTGCAGGGACTCGAGCTCAATCTCGGCTGCCCGCACGGCATGTGCGAGCGCGGCATGGGCTCGGCCATTGGCCAGGTGCCGGACTTCGTCGAGAAGACGACCCGCTGGGTCCGCGAGGTGGTCGATCTGCCGGTCTTCACCAAGCTTACCCCCAATATCACCGACATCGTCGAGGTCGCGGAAGCGGCGAAGCGGGGCGGCGCAACGGCGGTCTCGCTCATCAACACGGTGAATTCGATCATCGGAGTCGATCTCGAGGCCATGGCGCCGAAGCCGACGATCGACGGCAAGGGCACGCATGGCGGCTATTGCGGCGAGGCGGTGAAGCCGATCGCCCTTCACATGGTGGCCGAAATCGCGCGCGCCGAGGCCACGCGCGGGCTCGAGATCTCCGCCATCGGCGGCATCACCACCTGGCGCGACGCCGCCGAATTCATCGCCCTCGGTGCCTCGGGCGTTCAGGTCTGCACCGCGGCCATGCTCTATGGTTTCCGCATTGTTGAGGACATGATCGACGGGCTCGTCCACTATCTTGCGAGCCACGGCTTGCGCTCGCTGGACGCGCTCCGCGGCCGGGCGCTGCCGAACACCGTCGACTGGAACCAGCTCAATCTCAATTACGACCTCAAGGCCCGCATCGATGAGGCGAGCTGCATCGAGTGCGGCCGCTGCCACATCGCCTGCGAGGACACCTCACACCAGGCGATCCGCATCGAGGCCAGGGCACAAGGCGGGCGCCGCTTCGTCGTCGTCGACGAGGATTGCGTCGGCTGCAATCTGTGCATGATGATCTGTCCGGTTCCGGACTGCATCACGATGGAGCCGGTCGACAATGGCCTGCCGGCGGTCACCTGGCCGGAGCATCCGAAAAACCCGGCACGCAAGGCGGCCGCCGAATAGGCCTCGCCGCATCGACGGTCAGCAAGGGAGCAGAATCATGGATGGTGGATTGCGCAACAGCCTCGAGGCCTACTGGATGCCGTTCACGGCGAACCGGCAGTTCAAGGCGGCGCCGCGCCTCTTTGTCGGGGCCAGGGACATGCACTATACCACCGCCGACGGCCGGCAGGTGCTCGACGGCATCGCCGGGCTCTGGTGCTGCAACGCCGGCCACGGGCGGCAGAAGATCGTCGACGCAGTGAGCCGGCAGGTGGCCGAGCTCGACTATTCCCCCGCCTTCCAGATGGGCCATCCCAAGGCCTTCGAGCTGGCAAGCCGGCTCGCCGGGCTCATGGCCGGCGATCTCGACCATGTCTTCTTCACCAATTCCGGATCGGAGTCGGTCGAGACCGCGCTCAAGATCGCGCTCGCCTATCATCGCATCCGCGGCGAGGGGCAGCGGACGCGGCTGAT
>JBHHTO010000112.1:0-7769 GCA_046753425.1 Rhodothalassiaceae bacterium
GGCGATCTGCGGCACCGTCAGATGGCCCTCCGCCTCCTGGCCGCCGGTCATGGCGACGGCATCATTGTAGAGGATCTTGTAGGTGATGTTGACGCCGGCGGCGACCGCGGCACGGATCGCGAGCAGGCCGGAATGGGTGTAGGTGCCATCGCCGAGATTGGCGAAGACGTGACGCTCCCCGGTGAAGGGCGCGCTGCCGATCCAGGGCACGCCCTCGCCGCCCATCTGGGTGAAGGTCTCGTTCGCACGATC
The DNA here is from genome assembly GCA_046753425.1 of Rhodothalassiaceae bacterium. Classification (GTDB taxonomy): domain Bacteria; phylum Pseudomonadota; class Alphaproteobacteria; order Sphingomonadales; family Rhodothalassiaceae; genus J134. The sequence continues at coordinate 253 of JBHHTO010000112.1, forward strand.
CATGTTGATCGCCATGATGTGGCAGCCGATCCCGGCCAGCGCGCGGCTGCCCTCGGGCACCCGCGTCGAGCGGTTGTGGGGGCAGCCGGAGCAGAAATAGGGCGTCCGCGCAAGCGGCGGCTCATAGGCCTCCGCCTCCCTCTTGCGGGCCTCGAAATAGGCGAGGCGGTCGCGAATTTCCGGCCGGTCGTGGATGCGCGCGAGGCGCGCCGCGATGGCATGGGCGACGAGCGAGATGTCGAGTTCATTGTCCGGCGGCAGCAGCCAGCGGCCGTGCTCGTCATATTTGCCGACGATGCGCGGCCGCACATTTTCCTTCCAGTTGTAGAGCTGCTGCATGAGCTGATACTCGATCATCTCACGCTTTTCCTCGACCACGAGAACCTCGTCGAGGCCCTCGCAGAAGGCGCGCGCGCCCTGTGGCTCGAGCGGCCAGACCATGCCCACCTTGTAGAGCCGGAGTCCGATCTCGCGCGCCACCTCGGCATCGATGCCCATTTCCCGCAGCGCCTGACGGACGTCGAGATAGGCCTTGCCGGCGGCGATGATGCCGAGCCGTGGCGACGGACCGCCGTCCCAGACGAGACGGTCGATGCCATTGGCACGCGCGAAGGCGTGGGCGGCGAAGCCCTTGTAACGCTGCAGGCGGGTGTCCTGCCCGCGCCAGGGATCGGGCCAGCGGATATTGAGCCCGCCGGGCGGCATCTCGAAATCCTGAGGCACGACGATCGACCGCTGCTCGCGGGAAAGATTGACCGACGCGCTCGTCTCCGCCGTGTCCGACGTCGTCTTGAAGGCAACCCATGCCCCGCTGAAGCGCGACATGGCGATGCCGAGCAGCCCGTATTCAACGAACTCGCCGACCCCCGCGGGATAGAGCACCGGGATCATGGCGGCCATGAAGTCATGCTCGGTCTGATGCGGCAGTGTCGAGGACTTGGCGCCGTGATCGTCGCCGGCGATGGCAAGCACCCCGCCATGACGCATGGTGCCCGCGGCATTGGCGTGCTTGAGCACGTCCATCGAGCGGTCGACACCCGGGCCCTTGCCGTACCAGATGCCGAAGACACCGTCATAGCGGCCCTTGCCGACAAGGTTGGCCTGCTGCGAGCCCCACACCGCGGTCGCCGCCAGATCCTCGTTGAGGCCGGGCTGGAAATGGATGTGTTCCGCCTCAAGGAAGCTGCGCGCGCGGCCGAGCTCGAGGTCATAGCCGCCGAGTGGCGAGCCGCGATAGCCGGAGATGAAGCCGGCGGTCCTGAGCCCCGCCTCCGCGTCTCGCCAGCGCTGGACGAGGGGCAGCCGCACCAGCGCCTGGATTCCCGTCATAAAGGCGTGGCCGTCGCGAAGCGTGTACTTGTCGGCAAGCGTGATGCGGCGCAAATCGTCCATGGAGTTCCCGTCCGCGCATCTTTGGTAACGATTCCGATTATGCCACGGAGCGGCGGCAATGAGCTTTCGTTCTTCGTCCCGTTTGCGCGCGAAGATTCATCCGCCCCGTATCTTCCTTGAAATTTGCGCGACCTCTCGCCGCACTTCCGAGGAGGCTTGCCATGGGCCACAAAAGAGGGGAGGATTTGCGCCTTACCGAGCGGAGGAGACGTCATGACCGGTGCTTCCAGACCCTCGCGCGCGATCGCCCTCATCGGCCCGCCGGGCGTCGGCAAGACGACGCTGGCGGCGGCCCTCGCCGGCCTCGAGGGCGGTCCCGCCGAAGACAGCGGCACAGGGCTCGTGCGGTGCCTGAGCTTCCCCTATATCGACGAGCAGTGGGTGAGCATCGACTGCCCGGGTGCCGTCGATCTGGCACAGGCGACGAGCGACGTGCTGCAGATCGTCGATGCAGCGGTGGTGGTGGTGCCTCCCGACCCCGCGTCCGCCGTACTCGCGGCACCGCATATCCGGCTGGCGCAGGACTGTGGCGTGCCCCTCGTCGTCTTCATCAATCGCATCCGCGAAAGCCGGGGACGGATCCGCGACATCGTCTCGGGACTGCAACATTTCTCGAACGGCCCCCTCGTCGTGCGACAGGTTCCGGTGCGCGAGGGCAACGAGATCGTCGGTGCCATCGATCTCATTTCCGAACGGGCGTGGCGTTATCACCCCGGCAAGCGCTCCGACCTGGTCGAGATTCCCGCCGAATTGCGGGACGCCGAGGCGGAGGCCCGGTTCAGCCTTCTCGAGGCGATGTCGGACTTCGACGAGGCGCTGCTCGAGCAGATCATCGAGGACCGGATTCCGACCTGCGACACCCTCTTTTCCCTTTGTCAGCGCCTGCTCGCGGAGCGGGCGACCGTCCCCGTCTTCTTCGGCGATGCCGGCGAGGGTGTGGGTATCAATCGCCTGATGAAGGCGTTGCGCCACGAGGTGCCGACGCTGGAAAAGACGATCGAGCGCCTCGGCGATACGCCGCTCGCCGGTGTGTTTCACGCCCATCACCAGAAGCATCTCGGCAAGGTCAGCTATGTGCGCGCGCTCGCCGGAGCCCTCCGGCCTGCAATGCCGCTCGGTGGCGCCAAGGTGGGGCAGATCCTGTCGCTCGACGGCGCCAAGGGACAGATCCTCGACGAGGTGGCGCCCGGCGCCGTTGCCAAGATCGTGAAGACCGAACAGCTCAGTGCCGGCACCCTCTATGATGCAAAGGGCCCGGTCGAGCCGGCGCAGCCGGCGCCCGTGCTCGAACCGCAGGCGAGCGTCACCATCGCCGCGAAGAAGAGCAAGGACGAGGTGCGTCTGTCAGAGGCCCTCAACCGCCTTGCCGAGGACGACCGGGCGCTCACGGTAAGCCACGACGAGGACAGCGGCACGCTGCTGATGTCGGGACAGGGCGATCTGCATTTCCGGCAGGTCGCTGATGCGCTCAAGGCGGATTTCGGCATCGAGGTGACACTCGGCGAGCCGCGGCCGAGCTTTCGCGAGACGATCGCCAGATCGGTCGATGTGCACTATCGGCACAAGAAGCAGAGCGGCGGCTCGGGGCAGTTCGCCGACATCAAGTTCACCGCCACACCGGCGCCGCGCGGCTCGGGCTTCAGCTTCGAGGAAACGATCCATGGCGGCTCGGTGCCGCGGCAATATATCCCCTCGGTCGAGGAGGGCATGCGCCAGGGCCTCGAGAAGGGTCCGCTCGGCTTTCCGGTAACCGACCTTCATGTCAGGCTCACCGACGGCCAGCATCATTCGGTCGACAGCTCCGACATCGCCTTCAAGATCGCCGGCCAGATGGGTATCCGTGAGGCCATCGAGCAGGCCGGATCGGTCTTGCTCGAGCCGATGTACGAGGTCTCCTGTCACGTTCCGGACGCTTTCACCGGCGCCCTCAATCCGCGCATCGCGGTCCTGCACGGCCAGGTGCTCGGATTCGAGCGCGACCCGGATCACGAGGGCTGGGAGATCCTGAAGGTGATGCTGCCCGGCCAGTCGTTGCACCGGCTGCTCGGCGAACTGCGCGGCGCGACCCAGGGAACGGGACGCTATGTGGCCCGCTTCTCGCACTATCAGGAGGTCTATGGCCGCGACGCCGAGGCGGTGCTGCAGCAGGCCTGACGGTCAGGCTCCCGCCATCTCCTTGCTGTCCGATGTCCTCGAGGCTGCCGCCCGTTCCACGATGAGGTGGAAGCGGTAGGGCGATTCCTTGGTTCCGGCGATCAGCACATTGATGCCGTAGACGAGTGGCGCGGTGGGCTCGAAGCTGTAGCGCGACAGATAGCGGTCATTGACGATGGTGCCGAATTTGCTGTCGCAGTCGCGCACCTGAAGGACGCCTTCCTCGCTCTCCTCGATCCGGAAATGCTCGCCGTCAAGCGACTGGTCGCGGCCGGCATAGATGGCGAGGGCATGGTCGGTGATCGCCTGCCTGTGCTCACCATGGTCGCGCCGCCCGATGACGAAGGGAAGGTGCCGGATCGGGAGCCCCTCCTCGCCGATCTGGTTTTCCGTGAGATCGGATGCCGGGTGCAGGCGAATACCGGCGGTTTCCTTGCGCAGTGCCGGTTCGCGGTTGGCCGCCCGGCCGCTGACGAGGCGCTCGTCGGCGGCCGCGAGGCGCGCACAGAGCATGCGGAAAAGCGGCAGCAGGAAAGGATTGTCGGCGCCGAAGCTTTGCAGAAAGACATCGCGATCGACCTTGATGATCGTGGTGTCGCGCAGGGCCGTCATCGTGGTCGATCGCGGACTGTCCTGGATGATTCCGCTCTCGCCGAAGATTTCGCCGGCACCGAGCACGGCCAGCCGCACACGCTCGCCGCCCGAGGTGCGCGAGACCTCGACCTCGCCATCCTTGATGATGAAGACCTTTTCCGGCCGGTCGCCCTCACGATAGATGACGTCGCCGGCGGCATAGTAAAAGAGCTTCATGACGCCCTTCCTGCCTGCACCACATGATGCGCGGGAGAGCGAGTTTATGGTTGCGCCCTTAAGAATTCATTAGCCGCGAGGCGGCTCGAGAAAGGCGTCGGCCGCCGGGTCCTCGTCCCAGCCGAACGCGGCCCAGGTCGCGGCCATATGCGGCGCCAATGGCGCCCGCAGGTCGAGCACGCCGCCGGCGGGATGCGGCAGACGGAGGCGCCGCGCATGCAGATGAAGCTTGCGTGACACGATGCCGGTGAGATGCGCCTCGCGGCCGCCATATTTGCCGTCACCGACGATCGAATGACCGATATGGGCACAGTGGACGCGAAGCTGATGCGTACGGCCGGTGAGCGGTTGCAGCGCGAGCCAGGCGGCCTTGCGTCCCGCATGATCGACGGTGCGGTAGAGCGTGCGCGCGGGTTTGCCGCGCTTGCTCACGCCCATGCGTTCGCCGGCGCGTCCGGGGGTCTTTTCGACCGCCGCCACGATCTTGCCCTCGGCCGGCCGCGGCGTTCCGACGACCAGCGCCCAGTAGAGCTTCTGCGCGTCACGCCCGCGAAAGCTTTGCGCGAGCGCCGCGGCGGCAGCGGCGGTGCGCGCCACCAGCAGGATGCCCGAGGTGTCGCGATCGAGACGGTGCACGAGACGCGGCCGCTCATCATCCGGCGCGAAGCGTAGCGCCTCGAGCAGACCATCGACATGACGCCTGATCCGCGGCCCGCCCTGGGTGGCGAGACCGGGCGGCTTGTTGAGCGCGATCACCGCCTCGTCCATGTGCAGGACCCAGCGGCGGACTTCGGCAATGTCCGCCTCGCCCAGGGGAGCCACATGCGCCCGCCGGTCGCGCCGAGGCGGCTGCCGCGCCGCGGCGTCGAGCGGCGGCACGCGGACGACCTGACCGGCGGCGACGCGATCACCCGGGCTCACACGCGCCCCGTCGACGCGGATCTGGCCGGTGCGCATGAGCTTTGCCAGCGCACCATGGCCGAGCCCCGGAAAGTGGCGCCGGAACCAGCGATCGAGCCGCAGGCCGGCATCGGCCGCGCTCACCACATGCTGCTCGACACCACGCCTGCCCTCGCCGGCCATGGATGGCCTTTCATCCCCTTGCCGCGGCACCGATTGAAGCCGCGGCGCTCTCATGCCATGCTGCCCCGCATGAACGCAAGCACGCCCTTTCACCTCGCCTTTCCGGTCGACGACCTTGCGGCGGCAGAAAAATTCTACACCGGGACTCTCGGCTGCCGCATCGGCAGACGCGCGCCGCACTGGATCGATTTCGATTTCTTCGGCCACCAGATCACGGCGCATCTGAGGCCGGAGGAATGCCGCGCGGCGGCGACCAATCCGGTTGACGGTGACGCCGTACCGGTGCGCCATTTCGGGGCCGTGCTGGCATGGGCGGACTGGGACGCACTCACCGCCCGGCTCGAGGCGGCCGGCATCGACTTCCTCATCCGCCCGCATATCCGCTTCCGCGGCAAGGCTGGCGAGCAGGGGACCTTCTTCATCCGCGATCCGGCGGGAAACGCGCTCGAGTTCAAGACCTTCCGGGACCGGGAAAGGCTGTTTGCGCCGGGCAAGGCCGATGATCACGCTTGAGGGCCGAACCATTCTCGTCACCGGTGCTTCGAGAGGCATTGGTGCCGCCACCGCGCGCGTCCTTCTCGAGGCCGGGGCGGATGTGGTGCTGCACTGGCACACGGAGGAGGCCGAGGCGGGCCGCCTCGCGGCGGAATACGGACCCGCGCGCACCTGTCTCTGTCGCGCCGATCTTGGCCAGCGCGAGGCGGTCCGCGGCCTCTGGCAACAGGCGCTCGGCTGGAGGGGCAAGCTCGACGGCCTCGTCAACAATGCCGCGGTCATGCCCTACAGCGCGCCCGAGGACCCGATCGCCGACTGGGACCGCGACTGGGACCGCTGCTGGACGGTGAATGTCCGCGCCGTCGCCGATCTTTCGCGCGCGGCGATCCTGCACATGGCCGCGCGCGGCAGTGGCACGATCGTGACCGTCTCGAGCCGCGCCGCCTTTCGTGGTGACCTGCCGGACGCCATGCACTATGCGGCCTCGAAAGGTGCGCTCGTGGCCCTCACCCGGTCGATCGCGAAGAATTATGCGAAGGCCGGCATCCGCGCCTATCTGGTGGCGCCGGGCTGGGTGCGCACCGAGCGCGTCGCGCCGCGTATCGACGCACCGGAGAATGCGCAGATGCTCGCGGAAACGCCGATGGGTGACGCCGCGCCTCCGCGCGAAGTCGGCCATGTGATCGCCTTTCTCCTCTCCGGACTGGCCGAACACGCCACCGGTGCCACCGTCGACATCAACGGCGCCAGCTATTTTCACTGACCTTCGGGTCCCGCGTTGCGACGGCGGGCGGGTCGGGGATCAGAATGTCACCGAAAGATTGATCGAGCCATATCCCTGGCCCTCGGGCTGAAGCGCGAATTCGCGCGAGCGGTGAACGAAAGTGTAGGACAGGGCGAAGCGGTCGAAGCTGAGCGCGATGCCGGCACTGAGTTCGCGCACAAGGGTTCGTTTCGCGACGCTGTGGCTGTGCGCAAAGCTGTTGCCGTCAAGAAACAGATTTCGCGCGACGGCGCGTGCCTCGAAACCGCCGAACAGGTACCAGCCGATCCCGTCCCCCTTCGGGCGCAGGATCTTGCCGGCTCCGGTGGCGCTCGGATTGATCCGCGGCGGCAGGGCCGCGGGAAGGAAATTGCCGAGACGCGCCACCACGCCAGCATTGCCGTCGACGAACACGCTGCCGAGATCGGCACCAAGCCGCGGCGAGATATCGAGCACCGTGCCGGCTCCGAGGTCGGCGAGCTTCAAAAACCAGGCACGCTCATAATAGATCTGGACGGTCGGCTCGGTCCTGAGCTGGAAGCTCCAGCCGCGGGGCTGCGGTGATCCGGTGATGCGGTGGACGAATTTCTGCGTCCGCTCGGCGAGCGATGCCGGGCCGGTGACGCCGAGGGAAAGCGTCAGCGTCTCCTGCATCCGCCCCCTGCTCCCCGAGACACCCACCTCGAGATAGAGCCACCCGGCCCAGGGGCGGTCGTCGACCTGCAGCCGCTCCTCGGTGATATCAGCGGGCGTGAACATGTGCTGGCCGATGGCAAAGAAGACATCACTGCGCGCCACCTCCGGCCCGCCCGGCATGACA
>JBHHTO010000113.1:0-7725 GCA_046753425.1 Rhodothalassiaceae bacterium
TGCTCGAGCGGCTGGCGCGGGCCGGAATCGAACGCGTGGTCGTCAATGTGCATGCACATGCCGAACCGCTTGCACGCTATCTCGAGACGCGCGCGGCGGGCCCGGAAATCGTGATTTCCGACGAACGGGAGCGGCTGCTCGATACCGGCGGCGGCATTCGCCGGGCGCTGCCGCTTCTCGGCAGCGATCCCTTCTTCGTCATCAATGTCGATGTCCTGTGGACCGACGGACCGTCGAATACGCTGGCACGTCTCGCCCGTGCCTGGAACGCCGACGCGATGGATGCCCTCCTGCTCGTCGTGCCGACCGCCGCCGCGCGCGGCTATGACGGGCCCGGTGACTTCCTGATGGACGCCATGGGACGTCTCGAACGGCGCGCGGAGCGCCGTCTCGCCCCCTTTGTCTTTGCCGGTATCCAGATCCTCAAGCCGGAGCGCGTCTCGGCAGTCGACGGGACCGTCTTCCCGCTCGCCCGCGCCTGGGAACCGGCGCTTGCGGCGGGACGGCTGCACGGTCTCGTGCATGACGGGACCTGGGCGCATGTCGGGACGCCTGCGGCGGTGCGGCTTGTCGACGAAGAGGGGCTCGGCTGAGCATGTCCGCGCACCCTGCCACAGCAAAAGTCTTTACCGTCCCCGCGGGCGTGTCGCTCGTCGATGTGCTCGCCGAATCGCTCCGCGCACAGGCGGGCGAGGACCCGCTCGCCCTCGCCCGCTATCGCATCCTGCTTCCCAACCGGCGCAGCCTGCGCCTCCTCAACGAGGCGTTCCTGCGGAGCGGCGACGGCAGGCCGCTGGCGTTGCCGCGGATGTCGGCCATCGGCGATGTCGAGGAGGATGAGTTCCTGCTCTTCGGAGCACCCGAGGACATGCTCGCCCTGCCTCCAGCGATTCCGGAGGCCCGTCGCCTGTTTCTCCTCACCCGCCTCATACGCGACTGGCGGGGTTCCGGCGGACAGCAGGCGTCGCCGGCTGCGGCGCTGCGTCTTGCTCGCGAGTTGGCGCGATTCATCGATGCGGTCCATACCGCGGATGTCTCCTTCGACCGGCTCGCCGAGCTGGTACCGGAAAGTTATGCCGCGCATTGGCGACGGACGCTCGACTTCCTGCGCATCGTCACCGAGAACTGGCCCGCCATTCTGGCCGAGGAGGGCGCGCTCGATCCCGCCGACCGGCGCAACCGCCTGCTGCGGGCGCTGGCGCGACGCTGGCAGGAGACGCCGCCGTCCGGTCCGGTGATCGCCGCCGGCTCGACCGGTTCCATTCCGGCCACCGCTGATCTCCTCGGTGTCGTTGCACGCCTGCCGGAGGGTGCCGTCATCCTGCCCGGTCTCGATACCGACATGGAGAGCGAAAGCTGGGACAGGGTGGGGCCGAGCCACCCGCAATTCATGATGAAGCAGCTGCTGGCGCGAATCGGGATCGCCCGCGACGCGGTCATGCCCTGGCCACTGCCCGCGCGGTGGCGGGAGAAGGCTTCCCGCCTGTCGCCGCGGACACGTCTTTTCGCCGAGGCCCTGCGACCGGCGGAGACCGTCGAACGCTGGCGCGATTTCAGGGTCGAGCCCGCACCGGCGCTTGCCGGCGTGCGGCGCATCGACTGCCCGGGACTGCGCGAGGAGGCAGGCGCCATCGCCCTTCTCATGCGCGAGGCGCTCGAGACCCCGGGCAAGACGGCGGCGCTGGTGACCCCCGATCGCGCGCTCGCCCGCATGGTCCGGGCCGAGCTGCGCCGCTGGCGGATCGATGTCGACGATTCGGCGGGCAGTCCGGCTGCGGCATCACCCCCCGGCGCCTTTCTGCGCCTCCTCTGCCGCACCCTCGCCGAAGGCCTGCGGCCGGTCGGTCTGCTGGCACTGCTCAAGCATCCGCTCACCGCAGGCGGTCGCGCGCCGGGCGTGGTGCGCGATCTGGCGCGGCGCCTCTAACTTTGCGGGGGGCGCGCGCGCGCGGCCTGGCGCGGGCCCGCCCCGGCCCCGGGCATGAAGCCGCTCCTCGATGCCCTGGACGATGCCGGGGTCCCGTCGGACTGGATTGCCGAACTCAAGGACGTGCTGGCCCCGCTCGCCGACCTCGAGACGCTTCTGCGCGGCGGCGGCGAATGCCCCCTGGGCACGCTTCTCGCGCGGCATATCGAGGCCGCGGAAGCCGCCGCGGCCAGCGATGAGGAAGCGGGCAGCGACCGACTCTGGATCGGCGAGGCGGGTGAGGCCCTGGCCAGCCTGCTGGCGGAAGCGCAGGCATCGGCCGACATTCTGGGCAAGGCCGACCCGGCTGCCTATCCGGCCTTTTTCGATGCCCTTCTCGAACCGCTGGTGGTGCGGCCGCGCTACGGACGCCATCCCCGGCTCGCCATTCTCGGCACGCTCGAGGCGCGACTCTTCCACGCCGATCTCATGATCCTCGGCGGACTCAATGAGGGAAGCTGGCCACCGGCGCCAGTCCATGACCCGTGGATGAGCCGCGCCATGCGGGAGGCGTTCGGACTGCCGCCCGCCGCCCGCCGTGCCGGGCAGGCGGCGCATGACTTTCTCGCCGCGGCAGGCGCCAGCGAGATCGTCCTGACGCGCAGCACCAAACGCGACGGCACACCCACCGTCCCGAGCCGCTGGCTGAGCCGTCTTGACGCGCTTGCCGGCAAGGCAATTCCGGGTGCCGATCATCTGCTTTGCTTCCACCGGCTGCTCGACAACCCCAGGTGCAATGCGCGGCTCGAACCGCCACGTCCCGCCCCCCCGCTGTCCGCGCGACCGAAAAAACTGTCGGTGACCCAGGTCGAGACCTGGATGAGGGATCCCTATGCGATCTATGCGCGGCACATTCTGGACCTGAGGCCGCTCGACGCGCTGGAGCAGGATCCGGGCGCGATGGCACGCGGCACGGTGCTCCATGAAGCGCTCGACCGCTTCATGCGCGAAAGACGCGCCGGCGAGAGCCGCGAGGCGGCACGGGAACGCCTCCTCGCCTGCGGTCGCGCAGCCTTCGGCGCCTTGCTCGAGCGGCCGGGAGTCGCTGCCTTCTGGTGGCCGCGATTCGAAGCCATCGCCGACGCCTTCCTCGAGATCGAGGAAGGGCGCCACGACGAATTCGAGACCCTCGGTACCGAGGTCTGTGGTCAACTGGTGCTCGCCACCAGGCGGCCCTTCACGCTTACCGCGAAGGCCGACCGCATCGACCGCCGAAAAGCCGACGGCAGGCTCGAGATCATCGACTACAAGACCGGCTCGCCACCGAGCGGCAAGCGAATCGAGGCCGGCTTCGCGCCGCAATTGCCGCTCGAGGGCTGGATCGCGGAGAAGGGCGCGTTTCGCGGCATCCCCGCAAGCGAGGTGTCCGGTCTCGTCTTCTGGCATCTCAAGGGCACGCGGCAGCCGATCGCGTTGAAAGAAATCAAAGATGTCGAGGCCCAGATCGCCGCTGCGAAGGAGGGTCTCGTGCGTCTCGTCAACTGCTTTGCCGATGAGGCGACCCCCTATCTTTCCAATCCGCGGCCCAAAGAGGCCGGCTGGGGCGACTATGACCACCTCGCCCGCGTCGACGAATGGACGATGCCGCCGCGCCTGCCTGAGGAGGACGAGGCATGAGGGAGAAACGTCTCACCTCGCCGCAGATCGCCGCCAGCGACCCCAAGGCCAGCGTCTGGGTCACCGCTTCCGCGGGCACCGGCAAGACGCATGTGCTGACGGCGCGCCTGCTGCGTCTCATGCTTGAGGGCACGCCGCCCGAAAACATTCTCTGCCTCACCTTCACCCGGGCCGCGGCGGCCGAGATGGCAAACCGCCTGCGCGAGACGCTTGGACGCTGGACGCGTCTCGAGGACGTGGCACTCGATGCCAACATCGATGCCACCTGCGGCATCCGCGCCTCCGAGGCGGTGCGGGCACGCGCGCGCCGGTTGTTCGCCGAGGTCCTCGAGCTCGAGGACGGCATGCACATCGACACCATTCACGCCTTTTGCCAGGCCCTTCTTGCACGGTTTCCTCTCGAAGCCGGCCTGTCGCCGCAATTCGAGGTCATCGATGAGCGGCAGGCCGCGGATCTTCTCGCCGAGGCGCGGGATCACGTGCTCGTCGATGCCGCCAACCGGCGCGCGCTCGCGCTCATCGCGCGCGAGGTGAATGAGGAGGATTTTGCCAAGCTGACCGCGGCGCTGATCGGCGCGCGACGCCGACTCCGCCATCTGCTGCGCACCTATTCCGGAGCCGAGGGCGTGGCGCAGGCGGTGCGGCGTGCACTCGGGCTTGGGGCGGATGAGGACGAACGGAAAGTCATTGGAGACGCCAGCGCGGCCGCGCCGATCGAGAAGCTCCGGCGCCTTGCCACCGTCTTCGCCACGCATGGCGGCAGGGCGGAGCAGGGAGTTGTCGCTGCGCTCAATGCCTTTCTCGGTGCGGCGGAGAGCGAGAGGCCGGCGCGATGGCCCGACTATGCCGGAATCTTTCTCAGAAGGGATGGCGAGCCGCGCTCGACGCGGGGCTTTCCGACCAAAGATGTCGTGGCAGCCTGGCCCGAGGCCGCGGACGTCATCGCCGCCGAGATCGACCGCGTTGCCGCGGTCGAGACGCGCCTGCGCCTCCTGCGCGCCGTCGCGCTCACCGCGGCCGCGATGCGCGTTGGCGAGGCGATCCTGCACCGTTACGAGATTGGCAAGGCCCAGGCGGGCACGCTCGACTATGACGATCTCATCGAGAAGACCGAGGCGCTGCTCCGGGACACGGACATGGCGCCCTGGGTCCTCTACAAGCTCGATCATGGCATCGACCATGTGCTGGTCGACGAGGCGCAGGACACAAACCGCGCGCAATGGCGCATCATCGAGGCGCTGACGGCGGAGTTTTTCGCCGGAACGGGAGCGCGCGAGCTCGTCCGTACGGTCTTCGCCGTGGGGGACGTCAAACAGTCGATCTTCGCCTTCCAGGGTGCTGAGCCCGCAGCCTTTGCGGAGGCCTGCAAACGGGTGCGCGACCGGGCCCTGGCGGCCGACACGTCCTTTGATGACATCAGCCTCAAGCGCTCCTTCCGCTCGACGCGCGCCGTGCTGGCACTCGTCGATGCCGTCTTTGCCGATCAGGATGCGGCACGCGGTCTCGGCATCGATCCGGACAGGCTCCATCATGAGGCGCATCGCGCAGAGGATGGCGGTCTCATCGAGCTGTGGCCGGTCGAGGAGGCACCACCGCGCAAGGACCGCGAGCCCTGGGAGCTTCCGCTCGAGCAGGAGCCGGCCGACAATGCGGAAGCGCGATTGGCACGGCGCATCGCGAGCCGCATCGACCGCATGCTGAAGACCAATGAGATTCTGGACTCCGCGGACCGCCCCATTCGTCCTGGCGACATCTGGGTCCTCGTCCGCCGCCGTACCGCATTCGTCCGCCATCTCGTAAAGGCGCTCAAGGCGCTTGAGATTCCGGTGGCCGGCAACGACCGGATGGTGGTCACCGAGGAACTGGCGGTGCGCGACCTGCTTGCACTTGCCGCCTTCACGCTCCTGCCCGAGGACGACCTCAATCTTGCGGCCGTGCTCAAGGGCCCCTTCGTCGGGGCTTCCGAGGAGGACCTTTTCGCTCTCGCCCATGGACGTGACAGGCGCTCGCTCTGGTCGGTGCTGCGCGAATCGAAGAACCATCGGCATATCCATGACTTTCTGCACCGCTGCCTCGGCGACGCCGGGCATCTCGCGCCCTTCGAGTTCTTCGCCCGAGTTCTCAACGAGTATGACGGGCGACGGAGGCTGGTTGCGCGCCTCGGCCCCGAGGTCATCGATCCGGTCGACGAATTCCTGCGCCTTGCCCGCGACGACGAGGGGAGTCATCCGCCTTCGCTGCAGGAATTTGTCCACCGCGTCACGCGCGGCGGCGCCGAAGTCAAGCGCGACCCCGAGCAGCAGGCGGACGAGGTGCGCATCATGACGGTGCATGGCGCCAAGGGACTCGAGGCCCCGATCGTCTTCCTGCCCGACTGCTGCAGCATTCCGGACAGCGACACCCGGCTGCTCGCCCTGCCGCTGGTCCCGGAATCGAATTCCCGGGAGCCGCTTCTCGTCTGGCCGGGCAACAGCAAGGCGAATGCGGTCGGGCCGCTGGCGGCGGCACGCAAGGTCTGCGATACCGCGCGCGACGAGGAGTATCGCCGCCTCCTCTATGTCGCGCTGACCCGCGCCTGTGATCGCCTCTATGTCGCCGGCTGGACGGTCGAGCGCCGCGGCCGCGGGCGAAGCTGGTACGAGATGGTCGCTGACGGCTTCGACCGCCTCGAGGGGGTCGAGACCGTGAGCGAGGGGAAACGCACGCTGCGCCGCTTCATCGTGCCGCAGAAGCGGCGTGCCGAACCGAAGAGCGAGGTCACGCCGCCTTCGGCGCCACCGCCGCTGCCGGCATGGGCCCGCAAGCCGGCACCGGCGGAGCCGACACCGCCGCGGCCCCTCGCGCCCTCGCATCCGGTCGACGAGGAACCGCCGGCCGCGAGCCCGCGGCAGGCGGGACAGGAGGTCGGTCCCGACCCCTATCGCCGCGGCCTTCTCGTCCATCGCCTGCTCGAGCTTCTGCCCGAGCTGCCGCCGGAAGAGCGACGGGCCGCGGCACAACGCTTCCTCGCCGCGGCGCCCGACCTTGTGGCGGGGCAGCGGGAGGCGCTGTGGCGAGAGGTGGCGGCGATTCTCGAGGATGCGGAATTTGCCCCCCTTTTTGCGCCGGGCAGCCTCGCCGAGGTGCCGCTCGCGGGGGTCGTGGCCGGCCGACCGGTCAGCGGACAGGTCGACCGGCTCGCGGTCGAGGACGACCGCGTGCTCGTCGTCGACTACAAGACCCACCGCCGGCCGCCGGCCCGCATTGCGGACGTACCGCGCCTCTATCTGCAGCAGATGGCCGCCTATCGGGCGCTGCTCGCCGGTCTGTTCCCGGATCGCGACATTCGCTGCGCCCTGCTCTGGACCAGCGAACCGCGGCTCATGCCCCTGCCGGACACCCTTCTCGACAGCGGCGAGCCGGCCCCGGCAGCGGCACCTTGACCGCGCAGGGGCGGCTTCCTACCTTAACGCGGCATCCCGCGGACCCAATCCCAATATGCGAAACGGAGTGGCGCATGGCGACGATCAAGATCACCGACGGCAGTTTCGAGAAAGACGTGCTCAAGTCCGACAAGCCGGTGCTTGTCGATTTCTGGGCCGAGTGGTGCGGCCCCTGCCGCATGATCGCGCCGGCGCTCGAGGAAATCGCGAACGAACGCGACGACATTATCGTCGCCAAGATCAATATCGACGACAATCCCGAGGCGCCCACCCGCTATGGTGTGCGCGGCATTCCGACCATGATCCTGTTCAAGGGCGGGCGGCCGGCGGCGACCAAGGTCGGCGCGCTCCCCAAGCAGCAGATCAAGTCCTGGATCAACACCGCGCTCGGCTGAGCGGGGCCTTACGCGCCATCCGGTGCGAGTCCGAGCTCGGCAAGGATTCGGTCGCGATCGGCGTCGAGTGCCGGCGCGGGCCGGCGGGTCGGCGCATCGGGCGCACCGCTCATTTTGACCGGATTGCCGGCCATACGCAGCGCGCCCGCCACCGGATCCACGGCCGTGACCACCATGTTGCGCGCCGCGACCTGCGGGTCGGCAAGCACCGCCGCAATGTCGTTGATGGGGCCCGAGGGAATCCCGGCGGCTTCTAAACGTTCGAGCCAGGTCGCCACCGGCGCCGCGGCGAGCGCAGCCTCGATCGCGGCGTGAAGCGCGGGCG
>JBHHTO010000114.1:0-7591 GCA_046753425.1 Rhodothalassiaceae bacterium
GGGGCCGACCACATGCACGATGCCCTGCCGCGGGTCGTCGATATCGAGGAACGCGATGCCGAAGGCGGCCGTATTCTCCCGCAGCAGCGCAATCTGCCTCGCCGCCAGCGGGTCCTCGATCGGGCGGTTGCGTGGGGTTGTCGGGACATTGTGGTCGACAAGCGCCAGCGTCGCCTCGGGCCGGCGCACCGGGCGCCCGGCAAGTCGCAGGGATTCGAAGGCCTGCGGGCTCGTGACCTCGTGCACGAGATGGCGGTCGATATAGATCAGCGCCGAGCCGTCGCCGACCTCGGCCACCACATGCCGGCTCCAGATCTTGTCATAAAGTGTCGCAGGGGCACCATTTCTGGACTGGTTCGTGCGAGAATCGGACATCCGGCTACTCATTTCGGACAAAACATGTCGATACAGGCAGCCTTCTACGCGGCCCGTGCCGGGAATTCCACCCCCCTTGTGTGGCGAATGACCCCGCCGGCGTCTTGAGCCGGCGCCGGCGGCACCCTAATTTAGGGTCGTTCGTATGGAAGGAGAATGTCATCATGGCCATGACGGCCGGCGAAATCGAGCAGCTGATCAAGGCCGCCCTACCGGGCGCCAGGGTGGAAATCTCCGACCTTCGCGGCGATGGCGACCATTATGCGGCCCTCGTGGTCTATGAGGGATTCCGCGGCCTGCCCCGGGTGAAGCAGCACCAGATGGTCTACAAGGCGCTCGAGGGACGGGTCGGTGACATTCTGCACGCGCTCGCATTGCAGACGGCGGTGCCCGAGTCCTGAAGACGGCCGCACCGTCGGCAGAAGAAATCACTGGACAAAGGGGCAGCAAGCCCCGATCTCTAGGCGAAAGGGCGTTGCCGCGGCTGCGGGCGCGCCCCGGCAAGGAGTGTAGGAATGAGCGAGACGATCCGAGAGCGAATCGACCGCGATGTCAAGGCGGACGATGTGGTTCTTTTCATGAAGGGCACACCGGTCTTTCCGCAGTGCGGCTTTTCTGCCGCCGTGGTGCAGATCCTGAGCCATCTCGGGGTCCCCTTCAAATCCTATGACGTGCTGCAGGACCCCGAGCTGCGCCAGGGCATCAAGGACTATTCCGACTGGCCGACGATCCCGCAGCTTTACGTCAAGGGCGAGTTCATCGGCGGCTGCGACATCGTGCGCGAGATGTTCGCAAGCGGCGAGCTTGCGGCGCTCCTCGACGAAAAGGGCGTCCGGGTCGAGGCCTGAGGATCTGCACACCCCTGGATGCCGCGCGCCCTGCGCCCTGCGCCCTTCGGCCTTCGACAGGCTCAGCGCGAACGGGTTTCTGAGATTCCGTTCGCGCTCTTTTCTCCGTTCGCGCTGAGGAGGTCCGCGAGGGCCGTTTCGAAGCGCGGGCGGCTGCCGGGTGCGTCGCCTATTCCGCCGCCACGCGCGCGGCGTCGCCCGCCATATAGCGGGGCAGCCAGCCTTCATGGGCCTCGCGCAGTGCCGCGAGCGCGAGATCGAGCACGCCCTCGACGACGAGCCGGTCGCCCCCGGTGGTGCCGAGGCGGCATGCCGGCACCCCGGCCTCGGCTGCGCGGGCGAGAAAGGCATCCACCGCGCCTTCGGGCAGAGCGATGAGATAGCGCGCCTGATCCTCGCCAAAGAGCGCCGCGTGGGCGGGGATGTCGAGCGCATCGAGCGCAATGCGGGCGCCGATATTCCCGGCGAGCGCCATCTCGGCAAGGCTCGCCGCGAGTCCGCCGCTCGAGAGGTCGTGCGCGCTGTCGAGCCTCCCTTCGGCGATGGCGGTGCGGATGAAATCGCCATTGCGCCGTTCCGCGGCGAGATCGACCGGCGGCGGCGCCCCCTCTTCCTCACCGGCAATGGCGGCGAGATAGAGCGAGGCGCCGAGATGGCCCCGCGTCTCGCCGACGAGGAGGATCGCATCGCCCGCACGGCGGAAGGCGAGCCCGGCGCGGCGTTCGAGGTCGTCGATGAGCCCGACGCCGCCGATCGCCGGTGTCGGCAACACGCCTTTCCCGTTGGTCTCGTTGTAGAAGGAGACATTGCCCGAGACGACCGGGAACGCGAGGGCGCGGGCGGCCTCGGCCATGCCCTCGATGGCACCCACGAACTGGCCCATGATCTGCGGCCGCTCGGGATTGCCGAAATTGAGGCAGTCGGTGAAGGCGAGCGGCCTTGCGCCGACCGCGACGAGATTGCGCCACGCCTCGGCCACCGCCTGCCGCCCGCCACTGACCGGGTCGGCGGCGACATAGCGCGGCGTGCAGTCGGTGGTGATCGCGAGGCCCTTCGCGGTCCCGTGCACGCGCACGATCGCCGCATCGCCGCCGGGGCCGGCGACGGTGTCGGCCATCACCATGTGGTCATACTGCTCCCAGATCCAGCGCCTTGAGCAGAGGTGCGGACCGCCCATGAGGGCGAGCAGGGTGGCGCCATAATCGTCAGGCGCGGGCACTTCTGCGCAGGAGATTTCTGGCCGCGGCGCGGGCTGCACATGGGGACGGTCGAGAACCGGGGCGTCCTCGGCGAGGCTCCTGAGCGGAATGTCGGCCACCGTCTCGCCGCGGAAGCGCAGCTCGAGGTGCCGCGTGTCGGTGATCTCGCCGATCACCGCGACATCGAGCTCCCATTTCCGGAAAATCGCCTCGGCCTCGGCCTCGCGGCCGGGCCTGAGCACCATGAGCATCCGTTCCTGGCTTTCCGACAGCATCATCTCATAGGGTGTCATGCCGGCCTCGCGGCAGGGCACGCGGTCGAGATCGAGCCGCATCCCGACATTGCCCTTGGACGCCATCTCGACCGATGACGAGGTGAGCCCGGCGGCGCCCATGTCCTGGATGGCGACGATGGCGTCGGTGGCCATCAGTTCGAGGCAGGCCTCGATGAGGAGCTTTTCCGTGAACGGGTCGCCGACCTGGACGGTGGGGCGCTTTTCCTCAGCATCGTCGGAAAACTCCGCCGAGGCCATGGTGGCGCCATGGATGCCGTCGCGGCCGGTCTTCGAGCCGACATAGACCACTGGATTGCCCACCCCGGCGGCGGCCGAATAGAAGATGCGGTCGGCCCGGGCGATGCCGATCGTCATCGCATTGACGAGGATGTTGCCGTTGTAGCTCGCATGGAACCCGGTCTCGCCGCCCACCGTCGGCACGCCGACGCAATTGCCATAGCCGCCGATGCCGGCGACGACCCCGGCGACGAGATGACGCGTTTTCGCGTGCGCGGGATCGCCGAAGCGCAGCGCATTGAGATTGGCCACCGGCCGCGCGCCCATGGTGAAGACGTCGCGCAGGATGCCGCCGACACCGGTCGCCGCGCCCTGATAGGGCTCGATGAAGCTCGGGTGATTGTGGCTTTCCATCTTGAAGACGGCGGCGAGCCCGTCGCCGATGTCGACAACGCCGGCATTCTCGCCCGGCCCGCAGATCACCCACGGTGCCCTGGTGGGCAGCTTTTTCAGATGCAGGCGCGAGGACTTGTAGGAGCAGTGCTCGGACCACATCACCGAATAGATGCCGAGCTCGGTGAGGTTGGGCGCACGCCCGAGCGCATGAACGATGCGCTCATGGTCCTCGTCCGTGAGCCCGTGCGCGGCGATGATCTCGGGGGTGATGGCGGTGTCGGTCATTCAGGGCGGGTCCAGTTTTCGAACCGGCGGTCGAGCAGGGTCTCGAGCCGCGCATTGTGGGGGGCATAGAAGGCAGCGAGCCGGTCGCGCAAGGAATCCGGCATGGAGGGAATGTCGCTTGCGACGGCGCGTGCGGCGAGCGGGCGCAGGAATTGCGGTGTCAACGCCTTGGCGCCGGCGATGAAGCTGGCAAACGCCCGGTCGCTCGGGAACAGACGGCGCAGCATCCGCGCCAGTGGCGAATAGCGGAAGGCGCGGTTTTTCCTGGTCGCAGCCTCCTCAAGCTGCAGGCGCTCGAGACCGAGAAAGTCGGTGATCGTGTCAATTGTGGCCTGCTGGTCGCGGACGAAGGACTCGAATTCGAGCACGAGAAGATGCTCGCGCGGAAAACGCGCGAGGAAGGGCGCAAGCCGGTCGGCATAGCAGCCCTGCCGCAGATAGCTGCTCGCGGGCGTGAGCGCGTCCTCGGGCGGCTGCGTCTCACCCTCGAAGCGCACTGCGTGCCAGTAGGACGACCAGGCGCGGCGCACCGGATCGCGCACGAGATAGAGAAAGCGCGGGTCGCGGACATGCGCGGCGATGCGCTCGGCAACCGGGAGTTCCTTGCCGTCCGCCCCGGGAAAGCCGGCAGAATAGCTGGGCGAGGCATCGACGAGCCAGGGCGCGCCGGTTGGATAGTTCCCGCGATACCAGTCGAAGCCTCGTTCCCAGAAGCGGGCGTAGAAATCGGGCTCTTTCGAACGTCCGAGGGCGATATGCGGATGACGCTCGAGAATGGCGGCGAGCGAGGTCGTCCCCGCCTTCTGCGCGCCGATGAGAAGCAGGCGCGGCGGAAAGCCCGCTGGCGGCGGGTCGCTCTCGCTACGCCCTGTCCCGATTGGCGCCGTCATGTTGGTCCACATCCCGCTTGCCTGTCTGTGCCTTCGACATAGAGCGCCCGGGCGAGCCTGTCAGCCAGGAAATCGAGCAAGGGGTCAGGCGATCGGCTCGAGGAGCCGCGCGTCGGTGCGAAAGCGGGCATGGAGATCGTGGCAGGCCTTAAGGATCGGCCTTTCGACATCCGGCGGCGGATAGCGCCCGATGGAGCCGGGATTGACCTTCCTGTGCAGGGAACGCCTGAACGGGAGGCCGAGCCAGTCGAAAAGGGCGGCGGTGTGGCCGTCCGGAGCGGTGACGAGATCCTCGTAACAGACCGCCCGGACACGCTCGTCGCGGTCGAGACCGAGATCGAAATAGAGCCGGTTGCGCATGAGCCAGAAAAGGCCGACTCCCGATGCGTGGCTCAGCCCCTCATGCGTCAGATCGCGGATCGCGGCGAGCGTGGTCTCGCCGACATCGCGGCCGCGCCAGCCCTCGGGATCGCGGCCATCGACGATATTGCGCATTCTCTCGCCACAGGACACGGTGCGGTTGACACTGAAGCGGGCGCGGAGATGGGAATTGATCATGTCTTCCGGCCGGCGCACGATCCAAAGTGCCTTCGCGCGTGGGAAGGCATCGAGCAGCGCGGGCAGTATCTGCAGCTCGCACAGGGCCTTGAAAACCGTGATACGGCCATGGGAGCGCGCGACCAGTCGGCGCAGCGTGTCGATGTCGCGGAGCTCGAAATCGCGATAGGCGCGGGGGTCGGTCTCGCGGAAGACTTCGGTCGCAGCCGGCGGTGTGAGCATGTTGACGATCATGTTGGTGCCCGAGCGCTGTACGCCGGCGATGAAGAACACCTGTTTTGCGTCGGGGGCCGGACGGCCTTGCAGCACCTGTCCGAGGCGTTTCAGGAGGCGGCGGGCGAGGCCGTCGAAGCGACTTTGGAGCTGGGCATTGTTGCCTTTGCTTCTCATGCCCTGGTCCTTCGCTGTCTTGCCTGCCATCGGTGCGGTGTTCCGGGATGCCGCCTCATGTCTCATCCTTGAAATAGAATCGTCCGGCGCGGCTGTCATGCACGATGTCCTGGACGCGGGCGATCTCGGCCTCACTCAGTTCCTCGCGCCAGCGCTCGGCCGCGGCGCGGCTGTTGCGCATGACGCCATGATAGCGCACGCCCGCCGCGGGCCATGGCTGCTTCGCTCAAGAAAGGTCTCGGTCGCCGGGGTCCAGGGCAGGCCGCACCAGTGCAGCAGCCCGCGCGCCTTGGTGACGGGGTCCCGCGCCATGTCCTCATAGCGCAGGACGCGCACGCGGGCGTCGGGCGGACAGGCCTCGAGCGCCCAGTCATTCATGATCAGCCAGCGCCAGGCCGCACATTCGAGATCGTCGAGCCGGTCCGCGGCGGTGCGATCGAGCCCACGGCGCCTTGCCGGCGGCAGGCGCAGTTGCCGGTCATGGAGACGCGGCCGCGGCATCTTGCCCTTCCGGATGCCGCGCAAGAGCGAGGCGGCAACGGCACAGGGGTGGCGGATGACATGCACGATCGGCATCTGCGGCCGTGCCGCGGCAAAGATCGGCAGGCGCGCAAGGCCGGTCACCGACTTGATGACCGTCGCGAGCCCCGCAAGCCGGCGGCGGGCTACGAGATCGGGGATGTGCAGCCCTTGTACCCGGGACCCAATCACTGTCTCGAGCCCGCGCAGGCCATAAATGAGCCCGACGCGCAAGTGATGTGCGGGCGTCGAGCGGTAGGGTTTCTTCAGGATCGGTCGCGCCGCCACCGCCTTGAGAGGCCGCGCCCGCTTGAGGCGGTCGAGGAAGTGATCGGCGACAGGCACGAGCGCCGGCATGTCGTCCGGATCGGGGACGACGGGGAAGGACGGATCGTAGACCACGAGATCGGGCTCATGGAGGTAGATCGTGCGCGGGACACTGTCGAAGATGCGCCCGATCCAGGTCGTGCCGGTGCGTCCGCTGCCGATGAGGAGGATAAGCGGCGGGGCGGTTTCAAGCGCCATTCGCGCCGGCGATCCGGTGCTCATCCTGCCGCCATCGCTGACAAGGCCGCGACCAGGCTCTCGAACAGGCGGCGGCCGTCGCTACCGCCGTGCAGCGGCTCGATCGCGCGTTCAGGGTGCGGCATCATGCCCAATACATTGCGCCCGGCATTGAGCACGCCGGCGATATTGGCGCGCGAACCATTGGGATTGGCACCGGGCGTCACCGCTCCCGCCTCGTCGCAATAGCGCATGGCGACGCGGCCCTCGCCCTCGAGCATGGCGAGCGTTTCGTCATCGACGAAATAGTTGCCGTCGTGATGCGCAACGGGCAAGCGAATGACCTCACCGGCCCGGTAGCGGCAGCTGAAGGGACTGTCCGCCGTCTCGACGCGGACCCTTACCGTGCGACAGACGAAATTGAGCCCGGCATTGCGCATCAGCGCGCCGGGCAAGAGCCCGACCTCGGTCAGGATCTGGAAGCCGTTGCAGACCCCGAGCACGGGCACGCCTGCACGCGCCCGCGCAACCACCGTCGGCATGATCTCCGAGCGCGCGGCAATCGCGCCGCAGCGCAGATAATCGCCATAGGAGAAGCCGCCCGGCAGCGCCATCATGTCAACGGGTGGCAGGTCGCGCTCGCGATGCCACACCATGTGCGGCCGCCGCCCCGTCACCTGTTCGAGCGCCACCGCCATGTCGCGATCGCAATTGGACCCGGGGAAGACGATGACGGCCGACTGCATGCGGGCTCAGTCCAGTTCGATGGCGTAGGTCTCGATCACGGTGTTGGCGAGCAGGTCGCGACACATTGCCTCGAGCGTGCGGCGCGCCGTCTCGGCATCCTCCTCGGCGAGCTCGATCTCGATGGTCTTGCCCTGCCGCACCTCGCCGACATTGCTGTAGCCGAGTGTCCTGAGCGCATGGTGGATGGCCTTGCCCTGCGGATCGAGGACGCCTTCCTTGAGCCGGATATGGACCCGTGCCCGCACCGCTCAGCCCCTCCGCTTGCGCGCCTTCGCGCCCGACCGGCCGAGATCGCGGATATCCGCGCTCGGCAGGACGCCGAGGCGCCGCGCCACCTCCTGATAGGCCTCGATCTCGCCACCAAGATC
>JBHHTO010000115.1:0-7527 GCA_046753425.1 Rhodothalassiaceae bacterium
ACGCACGATCTTTTCGAGGCCCGCTGGTTCGGCCAGCGGATCGTCCTTCTGCGTCGCGGGCAGATCGTCCAGGACGGAGCCTTCGCCGATCTGCTCGAACGGCCGCGCGATGATTTCGTCCGCCGCTTCGTTGCCGCCCAGCGCGGCCTCGTCGACGCCGGGGCGGGCGCATCATGAGGGGGCGGCTGCTCGCCTTGCTGCTTGCGCTCGTCACCGGATCGGCCCCGGCGGCGGCAGCGGTGGTCGTCGGATCGAAAACCTTTACCGAATCCGTGATTCTGGGGGAGATCGTGCGGCTGCGGCTCGCGGCAGCGGGCGTCGCAGCATCACATCGCCGGGCCCTCGGGGGGACCCGCATCCTGTTCGCCGCCCTCGAACGCGGTGAGATCGATGTCTATGCCGAATACACCGGCACGCTGCGCCATGAGATCCTTGCCGGCATGTCGGCCGAAAGGATCGGAAATCCGGCGGGCTATCTTGCCGACATCGGAATCGTTGTCGGTCCCCGCCTCGGCTTCGACAATTCCTATGCCCTCGCAATCCGCCCCGGCCTTGCCGCCCGGCGGCGGATTGACAGCATCTCCGATCTCGCCCGCGCACCCGATCTCCGTCTCGGATTCAGCAATGAGTTCATGGATCGCGCCGACGGGTGGCCGGGGCTGCGGCTTGCATTTGGGCGGCCGCTGCGCGCCGACGGGCTCGATCACGATCTTGCCTATCGCGGCATCGCCGCCGGGCATCTCGATGTCATCGACGTCTACCGGACAGATGCGGAGATCCCCTATTACGGACTGCGCCTGCTCGGCGATGATCGCCGTTTCTTTCCCGACTATGCCGCGGTCCTTCTCTATCGCGCCGATCTGGCACGCCGCTCACCGGCCGCCGTCGCCGCGCTCGAGGGTCTCGAGGGTCGCATCGACGTCGCGCGCATGCAGGCCATGAACCGCGCGGTGAAGCTCGACGGCTTCAGCGAAAGCCGGGTCGCCGGCGCGTTCCTGGCCCGCGAGATGGGGATCGCGGTTGCCCAGCCGCAGGAAGACGGGCTCGCCAGACGGCTCCGGCAGCGGGTGCTCGAGCATCTCGTGCTCGTCGCCCTGTCCCTCGGTGCCGCCATCCTGCTCGCCGTGCCGCTGGGTGTGGCGGCGGTCGCCCGGCCCCGCCTCGGTGCCTTCCTGCTGTCGCTCGCGGGGCTCGTCCAGACCATCCCCGCGCTCGCGCTGTTCGTGTTCCTGATCCCGCTTCTCGGCATCGGAACCGCGCCCACACTCGTCGCCCTCTTCCTCTATTCCCTGTTGCCCATCCTGCGGGCCACCCATGCCGGCATCGCCGGCATCCCCGCGCCACAGCGAGAGGCGGCCGCCGCCATCGGTCTTGGTCGCCGCGCGCGTCTCTTGCGTGTCGAACTGCCGCTGGCGCTTCCCGTCATGCTGTCCGGAATCAAGACCGCCGCGGTCATCACCGTCGGTCTGGCGACGCTGGGCGCGCTTATCGGTGCCGGCGGCCTCGGCCAGCCGATCCTCACCGGCATCCGCCTCGCCGACACCGGGCTCATTCTCGAAGGCGCCATTCCGGCGGCGCTTATGGCGCTTCTCATCACCTGGCTGTTCGACCGCCTCGAGCGGTGGCTCACACCGCGCGGTCTTCGCCTCGAGCGGGCTCGTACTCCGCCGTCAGCGAGTGGCGGCAGGCCTTGATGACGGCATCAATGAGGGTGGCGAGCGGGATCGCGAAAAAGACGCCCCACAGCCCCCAGATCGAGCCGAAGACGAGGATTGCGAGGATGATGGCCACCGGGTGCAGCTTGACCACCTCGGAAAAGAGGAGCGGGGCGAGGAGATTGCCGTCAAGCGCCTGCAGCAGCAGATAGGCGCCGACGGCGGCGAGAAACTCCGCCGTCAGGCCCCACTGGAAAAAGGCGACGAAGGCGACCGGCAGGGTGACCACTGCGGCACCGACATAGGGGATCACCACCGACAGTCCGGTGAGCGTGGCGAGCAGCGCCGGAAAGCGCAGCCCCAGTGCCAGAAACACGATATAGGCAACGGTGCCGACGATCAGGATCTCGTACACCTTGCCGCGTGCATAATCGCCGGCACGGGCCACGACCTCGCGCCACACGCCCACGACCAGCGTCCGCTCGCGCGGCAGAAAGCCGGCGACCCAGCCCAGAATCGCCCGCTTGTCCTTGAGAAAGAAGAAGACCATCACCGGCACGAGGACGACATAGACGGCGATCGTCACGACGCTGCGCAGGCCGGCCAGCGTATGGCCGAGCAGATCGCGGCCGAGCCCGCTCAGATCGGTGGCGGCGCTGTCGAGAAGTCCGCGGATGAAGGCTTCGGTGACAAGTCCCGGATAATAGGCGGGCAGCGTGAGAAGGCCCTGCCGCAGCCGGCCGATCATGTGCGGCAGGGTTTCGAAGAACTGCGCCAACTGGCCGCTGAGCGGCGGCAGAAAGAGCACCAGCATGAGAGCGATGAAGGCGAGGAAGGCGACGAAGACGAGCAGCGTCGCCGGCGCTCGCGACAGGCCGCGGCGCTCGAGCCACATCACCGGCCCATCGAGCAGGAAGGCAATCACAATGGCGGCGATCACCGGGGCGAGGGCCTGCGAGAACAGGGTGACAGCAAGAAGCGCGGCGAGCACGATGCCGAGCAGCAGCAGAAGCTGCGGATTGTCGAGCAGGCTGCGGAGCCAGCGGCCAAATACGGTCATGCGTCTCTCGCCTCCTTGATCCGTTCGCACCGCCGGCGGGGGTCAGGCGGCGGAGGTGGCGCCGTCGACGACGAGTGCGGCGCCATTGATGTAGCTGGCCGTCGTGCCGAGAAGAAACAGGATCGCCGCCGCGACATCGCCCGGGGTGCCCGGCCCGCAGGGCGGAAATCCTCCCGCATATTTGGTCTCGTCGCCGGCAATGTCAAAGAGCGCCCGCTCGAGCATCGGCGTCGCCACCGGCCCCGGCAGCACGGCATTCACCCGCAGGCCGGCCGCCGCATAGTCGCGGGCGGCGCTGAGCGTGAGGCCGAGCACGGCATGTTTGCTCGCGCCATAGGCGGCCATCCAGGGTGCGCCCCGTCTCGCCAGGATCGACGCCACATTGACGATGGCACCGCCGCCGCCCTTGAGCATCGCCGGGATTTCGTGCCGCATCGAAAGAAAGACCCCCTCGGCATTGGTGCGCATGACGTCGCGAAAGATCTCCGGCGGGATGTCGGCAAGCTTCGCCGCGGGGTGGCTGATGCCGGCATTGTTGACCGCGAGATCGAGCCGGCCGTAGTCCCTCAGGCAACCGGCGACGAGGCCTGCCATCTCGTCGTCCGCCCGCACATCGGCGTGGGAAAAACGTGCCTCGAGGTGCCGCGCCCTGAGGATCGACTCGAGATCCTCGCCATTGCCGTCCCTGAGGCCGCAGAAGACGACCGCGGCACCGGCGCTGCACAGGGCCTCGACGACCGCGGCCCCGATGCCCGATGTGCCGCCGGTGACGATCGCCACCTTGCCGGCGAATCCCTTGCCACTCACCTTGCTCGCTCCTTCCGGTCCGTCCCGCCACACCACCTGGCGGCGCTCCCCATAGCGCTGCCGATCCCGGTGGGCAAGGGCAGCAAACCTCTCCCCCCGGCAAAGGGCGATGTATAATGGACCGACCGGACGCGACCATCGTCCGATGTCCAGGGAGTGTTCCATGCATTATCGCCCGCTGACCGAACTGCCGACCCACAGCGTCACCAACCAACCGCCCGCGCTCGGCGACATGGACTTCTTTGCCGGCGACGCCGCATTTGCCGAGGCGGTCGCCCGCGAGGGATCGCCGCAAAGCGTCGAGCGGGCAAAGGCCTATGGGCGCCTCGTCGGCAGCGAGGAGGTGCGGGCGCTGGGCGTCGACGCCAATCGCCATCCACCCGAGCTCGTCAGCTTCGACCGCTATGGCCGCCGCCTCGATGAGGTGCGCTTTCATCCTGCCTACCATCGGCTGATGGAGATCGGGATCACCCACCGCCAGCCCGCGGTGGCGTGGAGCGGCGAGGCCGGCGGGCATGTCAGCCATGCGGCGCTCGAATTCATCCTGCACCAGGTCGATGCCGGGGTGTGCTGTCCGCTGTCGATGACCTATGCCGGCATCCCGGCGCTCAGGACCAACCCGGCACTGGCCCGGCAGTGGGAGGCGAAGTTCCTGTCCGACAAATATGATCCGCGTTTTCTTCCCATGGAGGAGAAGGCGGGCTGCACCATGGGCATGGCGATGACCGAGAAGCAGGGCGGCTCGGATGTGCGCGCGAATTCGACCCGCGCGACCCGGCTTGCAGGCAGCGATGGCGAATACAGTCTCCGCGGCCACAAATGGTTCTGCTCGGCGCCGATGTCCGACGCCTTTCTCACCCTCGCCTATGCCGAGGGCGGCCTCACCTGCTTCTTCGTGCCGCGATGGACACCCGACGGCGAGCGCAACCGGATTTTCATCCAGCGACTCAAGGACAAACTCGGCAACCGCTCGAACGCCTCGTCCGAGATCGAATATCACGACGCCTGGGCGGTGCGGGTCGGCGAGGAGGGACGCGGCGTGCCGACGATCATCGAGATGGTCCATCACACACGGCTCGACACCACCGTGGGGGCGGCGGCGCTGATGCGGCGGGCGCTCGTCGAGGCCATGCACCATGCGACCCATCGCAGCGCCTTCCAGCGCAGGCTCGTCGACCAGCCGCTGATGCAGTCGGTGCTCGCCGATCTGGCGATCGAATCGGAGGCGGCGACCCTGCTCACCTTCCGCATCGCCCGCGCCTTCGACGACACGAAGCAGGACGAGAGCGCGCGTGATTTCGCCCGTCTCGCCGTGGCGCTCGCCAAATACTGGCTCAACAAGCGCGTCGTCGGCGTCGTCTATGAGGCTCTCGAGGTGATCGGCGGCGGTGGTTATGTCGAGGAATCACCGATGGCCTGGCTCTATCGCGAGGCACCGCTGAACGGCATCTGGGAAGGCTCGGGCAATGTCATCGCGCTCGACCTGCTGCGCACGATGGCGAAGGCGCCGCGTGCGCTCGATCTCTATCTCGCCGAGATCGGCGGGGCGCGCGGCGCCGACCGGCGGTTTGACGCCGCCATCGATGCCCTGGCCGCACGGCTTTCCGGCGCCCGGGCGGAAGAGGCGACAGCCCGTCGTCTCGCCGAGGAGATGGCGCTCCTGCTCCAGGGCGCGCTGCTCCTGCGCCATGCGCCCGCAGCCGTCGCCGATGCCTTTGTCGCGACACGCCTTGCCGGCGACTGGGGCCATGCCTACGGTACCCTGCCGGCGGCGGCCGACCGCCGCGCGATCATCGATCGTGTGCGCAAGGACACGGACGCAGCCTGATCCGGGCGCGGGAGACAACCGGGCTTGTCGGAGGGCTCATGCGCAAGGTCGATCAGCTGCCGTCGGTCGCCCGGGGCATCGCCTATATGCTGCTGTCGACCGTGGCCTTTGCCATTCTGTGGGTGCTCATCCGTATCGCCAGCGAGCGCCTCGATATCCTGCTTGTCGTCTTCTATCGCACCTTCTTCGGGCTTCTCTTCATGGCGCCGATGCTGTGGCGTCGCCGCCCGGATGTCTTCAGGACCCGGCGCCCGGGATTGCAGCTGGTCCGCGCCGGCACCGGCGTTCTCGCCATGTATGCCAATTTCTTCGCCATCGCGATGGCGCCGCTTGCCGATGTGGTGGCGATTTCCTATGCGACCCCGCTTTTTGCCACCCTCGGAGCGGTGATTTTTCTTGGCGAGGCTATCCGGGCGCGGCGCGTGAGTGCGCTCGTCTTCGGCATCCTCGGCATGCTGCTCGTCATCCGGCCCGGATTCGAGACCCTGTCTGAGGGCGAGCTGTGGGCGCTCGCGGGCGCGGTATTCATGGCCGGCTCGGTGACCGCGATCAAGCTTCTGGCACGCGAGGATGCGGCCGAGACGATCGTTGCCTATTCCTATATCCTCACGCTGCCGGTCAATCTTCTGCTCGCGCTGCCCCGCTGGCAGTGGCCGGAAGCGGCCGATTTCGTATTGCTGGCGGCGATCGGAATTCTCGCCAATATTGGCCAGATGATGCTGACCCGGGCCTTCGCGGCAACCGAAGTCACCGCCGTGCTGCCCTTCGACTTCCTGCGTCTCGTGCTCGCCGCCGCCTTCGGGGCCATGCTGTTCGGCGAGACCCTGGCCTGGCAGACGGTGGCCGGCGCGCTGGTGATCCTGCTCTCCGCGGTCTATCTTGCGCACCGCGAGGCGCAGCTCGGGCGACGCGTCGCCGCCACCGCGCCACCGCCGGGACCGTGATCGGCAGACGACGGAGACCATGGCCTCAGCCATTCACATCCTCTGTGTCGGCAAGGGCGGGCGGGACCCGGCCGCCGCGCTCGCCGAGCGCTATCTGAAACGGCTGCCGGTTGGTGTGCGGCTCGTCGAGGTCAGCGATCGCGGCCCCGCCGACGGTGACGGGCGCCGGCGCCGGGAGGCGGAAAAGCTGCGCGCCCGGATGCCCGAGGGAAGCCTCGTGATCGCGCTCGACGAATCCGGCGAGGTGCGCGATTCGCGCGCCTTCGCGGCGGCACTCGCGGGCTGGCAGGAGACGGGACGACCGCTCAGCTTCCTGATCGGCGGCGCCGACGGGCTCGATCCCGCGCTCCGCGCGGCGGCGGATGTGCGGCTGTCACTGTCCGCGATGACTTGGCCGCACATGCTCGTCCGTGCCATGCTGGCGGAACAGCTCTACCGGGCCTTCTCGATTCTCAGGGGACACCCCTATCACCGATGAGACCTGCCAGCGCATCAATCCTCCTATGTCTGCTTGTCGCGATGGTGGCGCCGGTGCGTGCCGCCGGGCCGGCAGTCGATATGCCGGAGGCGCAGCGGCAGCTCGAGCGGATCGAGCAGGAGCTCGCGGAACGCGCCGAACGCCAGCGTGCGCTTGCCGATGCGGCGGCCGCGGCGGGGCGCGAGAGCGAGGCGATCAGCCGCAGGCTGATTGCGCTGGCCGCCGAGGTTCAGCAGCAGGAGGAACGGGTGCGTGCGCTCGGGCTCAAGGTGGAGGCGCTCGGCGGGATGCTCGCCGATGCCGAGACCCGTCTCATGAAGCGCCGCGGCCAGATGATGCACACCCTGTCGGCGCTGCTGCGCCTTGGTCAGCGTCCGCCAGCGCTCGCGCTTCTGCGCCCGGGCGAGGCCGACGCGGCGATCACCAGCGCGCTGGTGCTTCGTGACCTGACGCCGCGCCTGCGCGACAAGGCCCGGGAAATCGCCCTCGAGATTGCGCAGATTCGCGCCCTTCGTACCGATCTCGCCGCCGAACGGGAACGTCTCGATGCGGGTCTTGCGAGTCTCGGTGAGCGCCGTGAGGCGCTTGATGCGGCCCGCGCGAGGCAGGAGGCAGAGCGCCGTCGACTGGAAGGAGAGGCGGCGAGCGAGGCGGCGGCGATGAAGCAGCTTGTCGCGCGGGCGCGTACGCTTGAGGAGCTCGTTGCGGCGCTGGATGCGGAGCGGGAGCGCCGGCGGCGCGCCCCCCGGGAGGCC
>JBHHTO010000116.1:0-7482 GCA_046753425.1 Rhodothalassiaceae bacterium
TTCTCAATGTGGTACTGGTTCCGGCGCTGCTCACCGTGATCGCGCTGTTGCTCGCGGCCTGGCGGCGGCGGCGCAGGCGGAGGGTTTCGGCATGATGAGCGAACGCCAGACGACGATCCTCGGCTTCCTGACCCTGACCGCGGTGCTCGCCGCCATCTGGGTGCTGTTCGGTGAGACCGGGCCCGACGAGGCGGGGCCACGAAACGCGCCGCTTTATCCCGATCTCGCAAGGCAGATCAACGAGGTGCAGCGGATCACGATTGCGAGCGATCTCAACACGACGACGCTGACGCGGAAGGAGGGGGTCTGGGTGATCGCCGAAAAGGGCGGCTATCCGGCCAACGCGCAACAGCTGGGACGGCTGTTCGGTGCCCTCATCGACGCCCGGATCGTGCGCCAGACGACGCGCAATCCCGATCTCTACGAGCGGATCGGCCTCGGCGACAAGGCGGTCAGGCTGAGCCTGTTCGGTGACGCTGGAAAACCCCTGCTGACGCTTCATATCGGCGACCGCAGCTATCGCGACCGGCGCTTCGAGACCTATGTCCGGCGCGACGACGAGGCCGTGACCTATGTCGTCGCCGACCTGCCGGAAGTGCGCGCCGAGGCCTCGACCTGGCTGCCGCCGACGCTTCTCGATATCGCACAGAACCGGGTTGCCCGCATCCGCATCACACATCCCGACGGCGAACATCTCCTCATCTCGCGCCCGGCTCCCGACGCCGATTTCACACTCGCGGGAGTGAAGGAGAGCGAGCAGCTCAAGGGCTTCCGGCCGCTCGATCCGATCGCGATGGTGTTCACCACCATGGGCCTGCGCGATGTGCGGCCAGCGGCGGAAATCGCCGGCCATGATCCGCTGGTGCAGGTGCATATGGAGACCTTTGACGGCCTCGCCATCGATCTTGACCTCGTCAAGACGGGCGACGAGACCGGCGATGCCTGGGCGACGCTCAAGGCCACCTATACGCCGCCCGAGAGCGCCGGCGAAGGGCCAAAGGTGATGCCGGATGCGCCCAAGGACGGGGCGGCGGAGGCGGCACAGATCAATGCCCGCACCGATGGCTGGGCCTTCCGTCTGCCGTCCTCGAGCGTCATCAGCCTTGCCCGCCATCGCGCCGATCTGGTCGAGGAGAAGCCGGCGGCGGACGCAGCGGACGGCGGCGCGGACGGGGGATCCAACGACGGCGGCTCTTGACCCGCCCTCTCCGCGCCCTAGATCGGAACCATGCCGCCACCCGATGAGGGTGCCTTCCGTGTCTGCCATCGACCATCGCGCCGGAGGAGCCAGGGTCTTATGAGCGAAAGCGCCGCATCGACCGTCGAACGTCACAGCTTCGAGGCCGAGGTCTCGAAGCTCCTGCATCTCATGGTGCATTCGGTCTATTCGGATCGCGAGATCTTTCTCCGCGAGCTCATCTCCAACGCCTCGGATGCCTGCGACCGTCTGCGTTATGAGGCGATCACGAAGCCCGGGCTCATCGCCGGCGATCCGGCGTTCCGCATCCGTGTGACACTGGATGAGAAGGCACGCACGATCACCGTGTCGGACAACGGCATCGGCATGGATCATGACGAGCTGATCGCTCATCTCGGCACCATCGCGCGTTCGGGCACCGCCGCATTTGCCGAGGCGCTGAGCGGCGACGAGCCCGCTGATCTCTCGCTCATCGGGCAGTTCGGCGTTGGCTTCTATGCAAGCTTCATGGTCGCCGAAACGGTGCGCGTGACGAGCCGCCGGGCCGGTTCGCAGACGGCCCATGTCTGGGAGAGTGCGGGCGACGGCACCTATGAGATCCGCCCCGCGACGCGCGCCGGGCGCGGCACCGACGTCATGCTCAGGATCAAGAAGGACGCCCGCGCGTTCCTCGACCGCAACCGGCTGCAAGCGATCGTGCGCAAATATTCCAATCACATTGCGGTACCGATCACGCTTGCTGTCGCCGGCGAGGAAGAGGAGAAGACGCTCAACGAGGCAACGGCGCTCTGGGCGCGGCCGAAGTCCGAGATCACGAAAGAGCAATACACCGAATTCTACCGCCATGTGGCCCATGCGCTCGATGAACCGGCGCTCGTCATCCACAACCGCGCCGAGGGCCGCATCGCCTATACCGCACTCCTCTTCGTTCCCGGCGCGCGGCCGCTCGACCTTTTCGACCCGGCGCGCAAGCCGCGCCTGAAGCTGCATGTTCGCCGCGTCTTCATCAGCGAGGACAGCGAGACGCTGCTGCCGGGCTATCTGCGCTTCCTCAGGGGTGTCGTCGACTCCGAGGACCTGCCGCTCAATATCAGCCGCGAGATGCTGCAATCGAGCCCGGTGATCGCGCGCATGGGCAAGGCCATCACCAACAGGGTGCTGGCCGAGCTCGCCAGGCTCGCCGAAAAGGCACCGGAACGCTATGCCGCGATCTGGGACCATTTCGGCGCGGTCCTCAAGGAAGGCCTCTATGAGGACGCCGAACGCCGTGAACAGCTCCTCAAGCTCGCCCGCTTCCGCTCGACCCACGACGAGGGATGGACCTCGCTCGCCGACTATGTCGCCCGCATGAAGGAGGGACAGAAGGCGATCTACTATCTGAGCGGCGACGATCCTGAGGTGGTGCGCCGCTCACCGCAGCTCGAGGGCTATCGTGCGCGCGGGCTCGAGGTGCTGCTTCTTTCCGATCCCGTGGACGCCTTCTGGCTGACGGCGGTGACCGGGTTCGACGGCAAGCCCTTCCGCTCGGTGACCCGCGGCGCGGCCGATCTTGCCGATTTCACGCCGGCCGGGGAGAAGGAAGAGTCGGATGACCGTCCGCAAGAGGGCGACCTCACGAAGCTCGTCGTCGCGCTCAAGGATATCCTCGCCGACAAGGTGTCCGATATCCGGCCCACGGAACGGCTGACCGAGACACCGGCCTGCCTCGTCGCCGACGAGAACGGGCTCGACATCCAGCTCGAGCGTATGCTGCGCCTGCACCAGCGGCTCGACACGGCGCAGCCCAAGGTGCTTGAGATCAATCCCGGTCACGCGCTCATCCGCGCCATGATCACGCGTGCCGCCGCACCCGGCGCGGCCGCAGCGCTCGAGGAGCCGGCACATCTCCTGCTCGACATGGCGCGCGTGCTCGAGGGCGAAGGCGTTCCCGACCCCGCGGCCTTCGGCCAGCGTCTCGCCAGGGCGCTGACTGCGGCACTCACCAACTAAGGGGTGCACCGCTCGCGCTTCGAGGGCGCTGTCACGGCCCTTACGGGCCTCCTCAGCGCGAACGGAATGGGAAAGAAGAAGGAGAACCCCGTTCGTCCTGAGCCCGGTCGAAGGACGAACGATGAAACCCGTTCGTGCTGGCCCTGTCGAAGGACAAGCGGAGCGCATTCCCGCGTCCCGTTCCGTTCGTCCTGAGCCTCCTGAGCTCCGGCGACGGGCGCGAAGGATGATCCGGTCACCAGGCGGGCCGTCTTTCGGCCGCCTATCTCATCACGATCGCGCGCAGCCACTGCGCGATCGCCTCGCCGATCTCGTGCGGGCAGTCCTCGGGCAGGAAATGCGCGCCGCGGACCGTGACCTCCCGCTGATTGGGCCAGCGGCGGCAGACCTCGCGTGGCCGGCCGGTGAGCACGACGCCGGGCTCGGCATTGATGAAGAGCTTGGGGATTTCGTTCTCGGCCATCCAGTCGGCGGAATCGGCGACGATCACGGTGACATCCGCCGGATCGCCGTCGATCGGAATCTCGCGCGGCCAGCTCAGCGTCGGCCGCCGCGACTCGCCGGGCTCCTCATAGGGTCGCCGGTAGACCGCCATCTCCGCCTCGGTAAGCCCACGCAGCACACCGCCGGGCAGGATGCGCTCGACGAAGATGTTCTTCTCGAGCACCAGCCCCTCCCCCGCCGGCGAGCGCAGGGCGGCGAAGATGGGGCGGATCGCCTCCGGCCAATCGGACCAGGAGAGCGGGGTGACGATGCCCTCCATATAGGCGATCCCCTTCACCCGGTCGGGGTGGCGACAGGCCCAGTCGAGCCCGAGCGCACAGCCCCAGTCGTGCAGCACCAGGGTCACCTTCTCGCGCACCTCGAGCGCGTCCAACGCGGCGTCGAAGAAACGGCGGTGATCCTGGAAACGGTAGCTGTCGGGACCGGGATGCGGCAGCTTGTCGGAATCCCCCATACCGATGAGATCGAGGGCGATGCAGCGTCCCTGATCGGCGAGATGCGGCATCACATTGCGCCACATATAGGAGCTCGTCGGATTGCCGTGCTGGAAAAGGATGGGATCGCCTGACCCCATTTCGACATAGGCCATTCTGTGCGAGAGCACCTCGATAAACTGTTTGGCGGGCTCTTCGCTGCTGATCTGCGACATCATTGCCACCCCATATTTGACATACGTTCCGAGAAGTCTATGACTCATAGGGGCCACATCACTCCCACATTTCCGATCTTTTGAGAATCGGTGGGATCCTGGGATCTCTTGCGTGAGCGCGGGCGCAACGCCTCGTTGTATCACACGCGTAACTTTTGATCAGGAGGTGAACATGTCTGCTCCACCTTGTGTGAGCTTTGACGATCTCAATCGGGCAAAGGCGAATTTCGAGTCCATCTACCACGCACCGGATCCGCGCTCCTATTTTCGAACACTCGGCGCGCTCGACTATCAAATTCCGGCAAACGCAAGTCCGGTCTTCAAACGCCTGATCGCGTATTTGCGTGGCCGGCGCAACCGACAGCGTCTGACTTGCCTCGATCTTGGCTGCTCCTATGGCATCAATGCCGCCCTCTTGCGTACGGATCTCCGCCTTGCCGATCTGGTGGCGCATTATCGCAGCGATCACTTCGCGCATCTCGACGACGAGGCGCGGCGGCACTATGACCGCAACTTTTTCGCTACCCATCTTGTCGATCCGTCCTTGCGGATGATCGGGCTCGACGTCTCCGGGCCCGCGATTCGCTATGCCTGTGCCGTGGGCTGTCTTGCGGATGGCTATGCCGAGAATCTGGAGCTGCATGAGCCGAGTCCGGCACTCGCGTCCGCGCTCAGAGAGGTCGACTTGGTCATCACCACCGGTGCCGTCGGCTATGTCAGTGACAAGACCTTCCGCGAGTTGGCCCGCTGCTTTGGGCACAGGCGTCCATGGATTGCCTGTTTCGTACTGCGCATGTATCCCTTTGCGCCCATCGACCGCGCGCTCAGTGAGTTCGGTTATAAAAGCACCGTCCTGAGCGGGCGCACGTTCCGCCAGCGGCGCTTCAGGGACGCCCACGAGCGAGAGGAGATGGCGGCGCTTCTGCGCAAGGAAGGGCTCGATCCCGCAGCCGAACTCGCCGACGGCTATTATCATGCCGAGTTTCACCTTGCCCACCCCTGTGGTGAAGCGGCGCCGCCTTTGAATGCCATCTGTCCCCCGTAGCTTAAATCAGACGCTCCTCTCCGGCGTTCGTGAAGCGCGCGCGTGCGAAGTCGAACTGCCGGTGGCGGATAAACAGCCGAGGGCCGCTCGCACCGGCCAGCGGGTCAAGTGTAAATATCTGATAATGGGCGGGATTGCCGCCTATGCCGCAGCGGCTCGCGCTGCCGGCCCCGCGCACGGGAATCGGCCCGTCGCAACCGGCAAGCGTGCCTGCCAGCGGCCGGTGCGCATGTCCGTGCAGAACGAGATCGACCGGATGGGCGAAGAGCAGCGATTGCAGCCGTTGGCGCCACCAAAGCGCCGAATGCCAGGGCGCATGGCTCTCCTGCAGCGGATGGTGAATCAGCAGCACCCGCAGCACATCCTCTCCCGGCAGGACCTTGAGCATATCGGCAAGGCGCGCCATCTGCACCCGGTCGATCCAGCCGGCGGCAAAGCCCGGCGGCGTCGCATGCGCGGTCGACACACCAATGAAGGCCACCGGCCCCCGACGATGGAGAAAGGGAAACCCCGGCACCCCGCCATCATCGCGCATCCAGATGTCCCACGCCCTGCGCCCGGCTGCAAACGCACCGGGAACATAGGCATCGTGATTGCCGGGAATCACGCTGATCTGCGCATCCTTGAGGCCAAGACGGGAAATCAAGTTCCGGCTGCGCTCGAATTCCGCCGCAAGCGCGAGATTCGTGAGGTCGCCGGTGATGCACAGATGATCCGGCTGCTGCTGCGCCAGATCCGCCCGCAGCGCATCGAGGACCTGCGAGCGGTGGACATGCCGGCGACGCAGCTCCCAGTGCAGGCGTCCCCAGATCCGCTTGCTGATGAGCTCGTGCAGCCGCAACGGCGGCAGCGGTGGCAGATGCAGATCGGAGATATGCGCAATCCGGAACATCCGCCCTCGGGAAAAGCCGTTCGATCCGTGCCGTTCCTGCGCGCACCGCGTGGCGCTGTCAATGCGGTTCCCGGCGCTTCATTGCGCCCACCTTTGACTTGACGCCGGTCCGGCCGGGTGGGCATAGCCCCGGCTCGGCCATGTGAAGCGGGTCGGAACGGAGAAGCGGCGATGGCGTCGTCCGGGCAGGAGGAAAGGGAGGAGCGCTGGGCTGCAAAGCGCCTGCGCCGCCATGCGAGCGAACTTGCCAAACTGGCAGCGCCGGCGATGGCCTCGCGGCTCGGGCTGCTCGCCATGGGCTTCGTCGATACCGTGCTCGTCGGCCGCTATGCGACCCACGAGCTTGCGGCACTGTCGCTCGCCAACCGGTCGATCATCCTGCTGCTTCTGGTGATCGCGATCGGGCTTCTGATGGGAGTGATCGTGACCACCGCGGCGGCCTTCGGTCGCGATGACTATGCCGAATGCGGCCGCGTCTGGCGGCGTTCGATGCCCTATGCGGCGCTGATCGGCGTGGCGCTCTTTGCTGCCACGCTGCCGGCCCATCTATGGATGCGCCTGCTCGCTCACGACCCCGCCATCGGCGAACGTTCCGCCACACTCGTGCTCATCCTCGGCCTCGGGCTGCCGGCCCATGTGCTTTTCTATTGCTCGACCGCCTTTCTCGAGGGCATTCGCCGTCCCCATGTGCCGATGCTGCTGCTCGTCGTCGCCAACGCCATCAATCTGGCGCTCGATTACGGTCTCATTTATGGCCATTTCGGGCTTCCCGAGCGCGGCGCCGCCGGATCGGCCTGGGCCACGACGGCGGTGCGCTGGGCGATGCTGGCAATGATTGTCGGCTATATCTGGGTCATGCCCTCAATGCAGCGGTTTGCGGTGCGGATTCCGCACCGTCAGAGCTGGTCCGCGTGGCGGCACCAGCGCGCCATCGGCTATGCCTCGGCGGTCAGCATCGCCGCCGAGGTCAGCGCTTTCGCCGGGCTTGCGGTGATCGCGGAGAAGCTCGGTGCCCGGCCGCTGGCGGGTCAGGAAATCGTCATGAACGTGCTCACCGTGCCCTTCATGTTCGCGGTCGGCATCGGCTCGGCGACCGCCGTCCGCGTCGGCATCGGGCATGGTCGCGGCGACCGTGCCGACAGCGCGCTTGCCGGCTGGACCGGCCTCGTTGCGACACTCCTGCTGCTCGGCACGCTCGCGCTACT
>JBHHTO010000117.1:0-7480 GCA_046753425.1 Rhodothalassiaceae bacterium
ATGATCCTGCTGACGGCCCAAAAGGACAAGGACGAGGAGGAGCCGACGGGAAAGCGTCCCGACACGACGCCCGCGACCAGCTCCTGCGAGGTCCCGGGTGGCGTGCGGCTGACCGCGAGCCCTTCGGCGGCGAACCAGCCCTGTTCCATGGCCACCCAGACGACGAGATTGTAGGCGCCGGGAAAGGTCAGGATGTCGAGCCGCCGCATCCCGGGCCGGGACGACGCGCCCCCTCTGCCCGCCCCGGCGAACATCAGCCCCGCTCCGGCGAGGAGAAGACGACGGCGCGACAGGCGCTGATTCCGGCCCATTCGATCCCTCCCCATTTCATCATGTCCCACCCGGCCTATGCCCCCGATGCCGGCCATATTAGGCAGGCCCCGCAGGGAACGCAAACGTTTGCTTTCCCCATCCGTGTTACGATATGGCGTCAGGCGCCGGCCATGGTCCGGCGCGGCCGCAGGCCTCAACCGGTCTCGCCGGCGATCGCGGCGTGCACCCGATCGGGCAGAAATGGCAGCTCCCTCAGGCGGATGCCGACGGCGTCATGGACGGCATTGGCGATCGCCGCCGCCATCGGTCCCTGCGCCACCTCGCCGGCACCGAGCGGCGCCTCACCCGGACGATCGAGCAGACGAACGGCGACCGCCGGCACGTCGGGGAATGCGAGGATCGGATATGTCGCCCAGTCCTCGCTGAGGATGCCCTCGGGCGCAAACGCGACTTCCTCGAGGAGCGTCCAGCTTGTCGACTGGATGATGCCGCCCGCGACCTGGTTCGTGAGGCCGTCCGGGTTGATCACCTCGCCACAATCGACCGCGGCATCGGCACGCAGCACGCGGATGCGGCCGCTCGTGCGATCCACGGCGACCTGCGCCACGACCGCGAGATAGCCACCCATATTCTTGTAGCGCGCGAAAGCGATACCACGGCCCGTGTCCGGCGTCGCGCGGACGGCGGACCACTCCGCCATCTCCGCCGCCGCCTTGATCACTGCCCGCGCCCGCGCGTCCTCGAGATGGGCGAGGCGGAAGGCCACGGGATCGGCCCCGGCGGCCTGCGCCAGCTCGTCCATGAAGGACTCGATGGCATAGACATTGGCGTAGGCGCCGAGCCCGCGCAGGGCGGAGACGCGCAAGGGACTGTCGGCAATGAAATACTTGACCACGCGATGACGTGGCAGGCGGTAGAGCGGGATCGCATTGCGGTCGAGCCCGCCCTTGGGCTGCGGCAGGCGCACCGCCGGGCCGGGTGGAAAGGGTCGGGCGAGAAGACGGGCGGAAAGCAGATTGCCGGCCCGGCCGCCGGGGCGGGCGGTATGCGGAAAACCCCAGACGCCATAGTCCCAGTCGACGATGCGGCCGGCCCCGTCCAGCGTCGCCGCCGCTTCCATCACCATCGCCGAACCATAGGGCTCACGCTGGAACTCGTCGTCGCGCATCCACTGCACGCGCACCGGCCGGCCGGGCACGGCGCGCGCCAGGAGCGCCGCATCGAGCGCCACATCATCGGCGCCATTGTGCCCGTAGCAGCCCGCGCCCTCGCGGTGGATGACATGCACCCGGGACGCATCGAGCCCGAGCGCCTCGGCGAGCGCCCCGCGCAAGGGGAAAACCCCCTGCGTGTGGCTCCACACCGTGAGTCCCTGCGCATCGAAGCGGGCGAGCGCGAGCGAGGGACCGATCGAGGCGTGCGCCTGATAGGGCCGCACATAGCGCGCCGTGATGCGCCGGCCCGCGACTGCCGGAGCGCGCGATTCCGAGATGACCGCGCTCTCGGCGGCAGGATGGTGGCGGACAAGATCCGCCATCTGCCCGGGATCGGGCAAGGCGCGGCCTGCCGACCAGCGCGCTGTGCGCCGCAAGGCCTCGGCGGCCGCGATGGCTTGCTCCTCGCGCTCGGCGAGGACGCCGAGGAAGCTGCCGTCGCGCACCACCCGAACCATTCCCGGCAGGGCCGCGACAGCGGCCTCGTCGACGGTCACGAGACGGGAATCCTGTGCGGGCGGACGCACGATGCGCCCGTGCAGCATGCCATCGAGGCGCAGGTCGTGAAGGAAGCGCCCCTCGGCAAGGACCTTTGCCGGAATATCGACGCGGGCCATCGATCGCCCGGCGATGCGGCGCGCCGCGGGCGGCTTCGGTGCGACGCGCCCGGTCGCCTCGAGCGTCCGCGGCAGGCGTGCGGCGATCGCGCCATAGGTGATGGACCGGCCGCCGCCGGCAATCACACCGTCGGCGACCCGCAGCGCGTTCGTGTCGACGCCAACCTCCGCCGCCGCTGCCCGCAGCAGATGGTGGCGCAGCTCGGCCGCGGCATGCCGGATCGCCATGCCGCTTTCGCTGACCGACATGCTGCCCGCGGTATAGAGCTCGTTCGGTGTCGACGCCGTGTCCGCGGAGATGAGGCGGATGCGTGCCGGATCGACGTCGAGCTCGTCGGCGGCGATCTGCACCAGCGCCGTCAGAATGCCCTGGCCGAGCTCGGCCTTGCCGGTGAAGACGGTGACCTCGCCCGCGGCGTCGATGCGGATCCAGCTTGCAAGGCGCGGTGCCGTGGCAAGGCTCCCCGCACCCGTCAGCGCCTCCGCCCGCGCCGCGCGTGGCAGCGCGTGAAGATCGAACAGAAGCGTGATCGCGCCGGCGGCACCGGCCTTGAGAATCGTGCGCCGGCTCGCCGGCTCAGCCATCGCCGGCACCCATCGTCTCCGCTGCCTCCCTGATGGCAGCGAGAATCCGTTGCTGGGCGCCGCAGCGGCAAAGATTGCCCGCCAGCGCCTGCCTGATGTCATTCTCGTCCGGCGTCGGGTTTTTTGCCAGAAGGGCGGCAGCGCTCATGATCATGCCGTTCGTGCAGTAACCGCATTGCAGCGCCTGGCGGGCGATGAACGCCTCCTGCAGCGGATGCGGCTGCTGCCGCGTGCCGAGCCCCTCGAGCGTCGTGACGCGGCGTCCCTCGGCTGCCGCGAGCGGCGTGATGCAGGCGCGCACCGCCTCGCCGTCGAGCAGCACGGTGCAGGCACCGCATTGCCCGCGTCCGCAGCCGAATTTGGGGCC
The DNA here is from genome assembly GCA_046753425.1 of Rhodothalassiaceae bacterium. Lineage (GTDB taxonomy): Bacteria > Pseudomonadota > Alphaproteobacteria > Sphingomonadales > Rhodothalassiaceae > J134. The sequence continues at coordinate 3,057 of JBHHTO010000117.1, forward strand.
GTCGAGACCGAGATCGTTGCGCAACACATAGAGGAGCGGCGTCTCCGGCGGGAGATCGAGTATCACCGCCCTGCCATTGACGTCCATCATCAGATCCCGGCGGGCGCCCGCGCTGTCGAGCCGCGCACGACGAGTTCCGGCTTGAGCCGCACCTGCCGCGGTTCGGACTTATCCGCATCGAGCAGAGCGAGCATCGCCTCCGCCGCCTCGATTCCCATCTCGAAGAGTGGAATATGCACAGTTGTGAGCGGCGGCTTGAACTTATCGGCGAAGGGCATGTCGTTATAGCCGGTGACCGAGATTTCCTCCGGACAGCGGCGGCCTGCCGCCTCGAGCGCATCATAGCAGCCGAGCGCCAGCAGATCGTTGGCCGCAACCACAGCGCTCAGGGGTTTGCCGCGCGCGAGAATCTGCGCCATCGCACGCCGCCCCTCCTTCTCGGCAAAGGCGTCGCAGAAGGCGATGAGATTGTCGTCGACCGCCAGGCCTTCTGCCCGCATCGCCTCGCGGAAGGCGAGATAGCGCTGATAGCCCGTGGAGATGGTCTGCGGTCCCGCGACATGCGCGATATGGCGGTGACCGAGGGAGGCGAGATGCCGCACCGCCTGCGCGATGCCGAAATGATCGTCATTGGTCACCGAGGACACGCCGGCGGCCTCCACCGAACGGTTGATGAGAACGACGCGATAGCCTTCCTCAAGGCAATCGGCGACGAGCTCGTCGGCACGGTGCGCCGTGGCGAGAATGAGCCCGTCGGTCTGGCGCGCCTTGAGACGCTCGAGAATGCGCTCCTCTTCCGCCGGGTCATTGTCGGAATCGGCGAGGATCGCGATATAGCCCTTCTTTGCCAGCGTCCGCTCGATACCGCGGATGATCGGCGGGAAAACGGGATTGGTGAGGTCGGGGATGAGCACGCCGATGGTAAAGGAGCGATTGACCCGGAGCGAATAGGCGAAGGGATTCGTCTTGTAACCGAGCTCGCGCGCCGCGGTGCGGATCTTCTCCGCCACCTCCTCGGATACCGCATAGCCGGGCTTCGCATTCAGCACGCGGGATACGGTGGACAGGTGAACGCCCACGCGCTCGGCCACGTCCTTCAGCGTTGCCCGTCCTCGCGCCATCGCCTGTGCCCCTGATACCCTTTCGCATATCCGGGCCCCCGTGCCCGCCCCCGCGTCGCCCCGGCTCCCGCAGCCTAGCGACGGCCGGCCGCAGCGGTCAAGGCGGCCGCGACCGACTTCGGCCGTTCTCAAGGCGTCCGGTTTTTCGACCGCTTGCATCAAATTTCACGCCCCGCTATTGCGCTCGCAATGGAATGACATTATAGCTACGCAAACCTTTGCGTAAACCCGCATTCGCAATTGGGGCGGGCGGCGCGCATCGCGCTTCGGGCACACCGGCGGTCCGCGCCGGACCGATCCGCAAGGCACGCAACAGAGAAACGAGATCGAGGGGCGCAATCCATGGCAGACACTTCCACCAAGAGACCCCAACTCCGTGTCGGATGGATCGGAACCGGCCGCATGGGATTCGCCATGGCGGCGCGCCTCATCCGGGCGGGCCATGATGTGGCGGTGTACAACCGCACGCGCGCCAAGGCGGAGCCCCTGGCCGGGATGGGGGCGACCATCGTCGACAGTCCCGCGGCGCTTGCCGATCGCGACATCACCTTCACCATGGTTTCGGCATCGAACGACCTCGCCGCCGTCGTCTCCGGCCCCAGGGGGCTGCTGTCCAATCCGGCAGCGGCGCCGCGCATCCATGTCGACTGCTCCAGCGTCTCGACCGAAGGGTCCGAGGCGGTGCGGGCCAAGCTCGCGGAGCGGGGGACGGCCATGCTCGCGGCGCCGGTCTCGGGCAATGCGAAGGTGGTGAAGGCCGGACGCCTGTCGATCGTCGCCTCGGGGCCGAAGGAAGCTTTCGAGCAGGCGCGGCCCCTACTCGAGCTGCTCGGCGAAGGCGTCACCTATGTCGGTGAGGGCGAGCTCGCCCGCATGGTCAAGATCTGCCACAATGTGCTGCTCGGCGTGGTCACGCAGTGCCTTGCCGAGATCACGGTACTGGCCGAGAAGGGCGGCGTGCCGCGCCATGCCTTTCTCGACTTCATCAACAAGAGCGTCATGGGCTCGACCTTCACCCGCTACAAGACGCCGGCCTTCGTCAATCTCGACTGGACCGCGACATTTACACCGGCGCTGCTGCGCAAGGACCTCGACCTCGGGCTCGCCGCCGGCCGCGCCCATGAGGTGCCGCTGCCGCTCGCCGCGATCACCCGCGAGCTGGTGCAGGCGATGATCGGCCAGGGCTATACCGAGTGCGATTTCGGTGCCCTGCTCGAGGTCGAGGCGAAGGCGGCGGGGCTCAAGCTCGAGCCGGAGAATGTAGAGGTCTCCGACGGTCTCGAGGCGGCACGCTGAGCCGGCATGGATCCCGCGATCGTCGATCCGCTCGCCCTCCTGCTCATCTTCGTCACCCTCGCGCTCGGCAGCCTGTCGAAGGGCATCACCGGCGTCGGGCTGCCGGTCCTTGCGATCCCCGTGCTGGCCAATGTTTTCGGCGTCGAGCGGGCGGTGGTCGTGCTGGTTCTCCCCGGCCTGATCTCCAACCTGTGGCTGATCCGGGTCCATCGCCGGGAAGCGCCGCTCGCCCGGCGGCTGGCCCCGTTTCTGCTTTTCGGCGTCGCCGGCGGCGTGATTGGCACCTGGCTTCTCTCGGCGGCGAGCCCGGCGCTCCTCAACCGCCTGCTCGCGCTGTGGCTCGGCCTCTATCTGCTGCTGCTTCTCGCAAGACCGCAGTTCCGCATCCCCGGAGCCGAGCGCCTGTCGCCGCTCTTCGGGCTCGTCGCCGGCATCACCCAGGGCGCGACCGGCATTTCGGCGCCGATCATCGCGCCCTTTCTCACCAGCCTCGGCCTCGTCAAGCAGCAGTTCGTCTTCGCCATCGCGCTCGCCTTCACCCTGCTCGCCATCGGACAGATGAGCGCCATCCTTCATTATGGGCTGCTGACCCCGCAGCGGCTCGTCGAGGGGCTGGTGGCGCTGGTGCCGGTCATGCTCTTCCTGCCGCTCGGCGCGCGTCTGGGGCGCCGGATCAGCCCGCGCGGTTTCGCCCGCCTGTTGATCGTCGTTCTCATCGCCATGGAGGCGCGGCTCTTGTGGATCAGTTTCGCCTGAGGACGAAGCCCAGTTCCACAAAGCCGGCCGGGTGCGGCACGCGGATCACCGGCGCGGCGCTCTCCCACGTCCAGTCGGGTGCACCGAGCAATCCCCGCATCGCGGCGACATCCTGATGATAGGGCGGGCCCTTCCCGTCCACCTCGGGACGCTGGAGAAGGAGAGCAAAGAGCCGCCCGCCGGGCCGCACCCAGCGTGCGAGCTGCCTCGCATATTCGGGCCACAGCGCGGGCTCGAGCGCACACATCGCGGTCTGATCATAGACCGCATCGAAGGGCTCTGCCGGCACATAGGCGAGGAGGTCCGAGAGGATGAAATCACCCGCAAGCCCGGCCCCGGCGAAGGCCCGCTCCTGATGACCGATCGCCGAGGGGGCGAGATCGACCACGGTGGGCGACACCCCCAGGCGGGCGAAGGCGAGCGGCTCGGGCGCCCGCCCGGCACCGGGCACCAGCACCCGCCCGAGCCCGTCGAACGCACCCTGCTCCCGCCAGTGCCGGAAGGCCGGATGCAGCGTGCCCCTTTCCCACGGCGCCTCGCCCGTCCGATAGCGCTCTTCCCAGTCGACGATCATGCCGCTTCCTCTGCCCCGTTGTGCATGCCAGGGTAAATGGCGACAATCGGCCCGGGCCAGGGAAATCTTTCGTCCCCCGCGCCGTCTCCTTCGCGATTGCACCGGAACGTAAACAAATGCAGAACATGCAGGAGGAGGAAGGACCATGGATTCGGCCGTTTTCGACGCTTCGCTTGACCTCGTCCGGACGGCGCGGGGTCGCAAGTTCCAGACCGTTCTTGCCGACCCCCCCCTGGCAATTCCAGAACCGGACCGGGAAGATGGCTCCCGAGCACAAGCGGCGGCAACCATCCCGGCAATGACTGCGACGAACCCGACGACAAGGACGACGATGACGACGACAACAATGGCGGCGGCAACGGCGGTGGAAACGGCGGCGGGAACGGCGGCGGAAACGGCGATGGCAATGGGGGCGGCAATGGTGGCGGCGACAAGAAGAAATGCTGTTGCTGCTGCGACAAGCCGGCACCGGCACCCGCAAGCGGCTCGAGCGTGCCCGACGCCACCTGCGTCTATGTCCAGACGGCGACGACGGTCGCGGCCTGGAATCGCGGCGGGCAGCGCTGGGAGGTCTTCGATGCCATGTCCGAGATCGTCAAGGTGACCTTCATCAGCGGCGGCATCCTCGCCATCGGCAAGGACAAGGCGGCGATCTTCGACTGCAAGCTCGGTCGCTG
>JBHHTO010000118.1:0-7418 GCA_046753425.1 Rhodothalassiaceae bacterium
AGGCTTCCCAGCGCTCCTGCCCCTGGCGACCGATGCCCTTGGTCTGGCCATAAAGCGTGTCGTTCATATAGACCATGGTGATGTCCTTGGTCTCGTCGAGCGCCACGCCGCGCGGCAGCCTGGTGCGGTCCTGCCAGTCGATGAAGGCAGCCCGTGCCTCACGGACAAGGGCCCGAAGCTTTTTCTTGTCGCCCTTGCCATTCATCGCGCGGATTTCCCGGAAGGCCTTCCACATGCGCTTTGCGGGCGAGAGGTCGGCCAGCATGGCGATGGCCGCGAGCTTCGATTCCTCGCTCGCCGACGGGGCATCACCGAAGATGTCCCGCTCCCACTGGACGATATTCTTACCGCCCGGTGCCTTGCGCGCACTCTCGATCGCCTGGATGCGCGAGGGATGGACCCGCCAGCCCCAGTGATAGGTGAGGTTCCAGTACTTCGCCGGCGCCATCTTGAGCTCGATGACATAACGCTTGCCTTCCTCCATCGGGAAGAAAGTGGCGTCGAGCGCAACATTCGGCACGGCCTTGCCCCCGTGCAATGCGGGATCATCGAAATAGACGACGAAGGGGGCGAAGTCCTCATGCCCGCGATCGACGACATCGATCGTGTAGCGCACGGTCCAGGGCTCGTTGAGGACCGCTGTCGGATCGATGAACATCGTGTCCGACATGATGTCCTTGCGCGCCCAGACCTGGTGCACATCCACGGTCTTTGTCACCGGGTCGACGACCTTGACCATTTCCGGACCCTTGTAGTGCAGAAGCGCCATGCCCGAATAGGCCCGGTCCGGGATCGGATTGCCCTCGAGAATGTCGATCCCCATCTCGACGTCGGCGAGATCGATCTTCTTTGCCGGCGGCGGCAGAAGTCCCGAGCCCGGCCCGGTATGGTCCTCCTCACCGCGGCGCGGGTCGTTGAGCACACCCATGCCGTTCTTGAAGAAAGTCTTCCGTGTTGCTTTTGCGACATCGTGGAAGACCGCCTCCTCAAGCCTCTTGATGATGATATCGAGGTCCTCTTCGGGGCCATTGTCATTGACAAGATCAGAGACCACCGGATCAGGATGCAGGTTGTAGGGATTCTCCGGCGTTGAGGCGAGCGTGTTGGGAATCTCCACGCCGGCGCTGTCCTTGGCGTTCCGGTACACCGTCGGGTACATGTTCGACGGATTGTTGGAATCCTGATCATAGGGATAACTCTGCGGGAACAATCCCAGGGCTTCCGCCGACCCGGTTTGGTAGATGGTCTTGGTGCCATCGTTCACAACTTCCATGGTGCGGTCCTGGGGGACGGGCGCGAAATCCGTCACGTCCTGGGGTTGCGCGGTCGCACTTCCGGCGGTCGCCAGCAATGCTGCCGGGACGAGCGCCAGGGCGATGCGCCTGTCGAGTTTCGTTTTCATCACGTCACTCCATTCATCGGTTCGGGGCCATGCGAGGCGATGCCTCAGACATAAGCCCGGTGGTTCCACGGATAGGCGCTCTGTCCGGGCCGGGCAGGGCCCGCCCGACGCATTGCCGCCGGCTTCTTCTGCGGGATCACCCAGGTCACGCGGTGCGCCGCATCCTCCGCCCGCACTGCAGCCGGGAATGTGCCCCAGATGCGCGACTGGCCCATGCCGTTGCCATAGAAGACAATGCGTCCCATGCCGGCGCTCGCACCACGGTTGAAGTGGTACATGCGCTGCGCCAGTACGGCGACGTCGTCACCCTTGGCGCGAAGGAGCAGCCAGCCGTCACCGACCCCGTGCTTCTCCGCATGTGCGGCAAGGCGCTCGACGGTATCCTTCACCGGATCGACGCTGACCGAGGTCACATGGACCACGCTGCCTACCTTGTCGCCGAGAAGCTTGACGATACGTGCGATCTTCTCGGTCTGCGCATGGATCTCATCGTCGTCGATGGAGAAGAAATTGACCATGAACACCTTGTTCTGGACGCGGTCTTCATAGAATCGCACCGTCTCGCCCGTATGGGCCTCGGCGATGAGGTCGGGAAAACCGCAGCGAACATTGGGATCGATTTCGTTGATCGAGGTGGGGGTGAGCACCTCTCCGGTTCCGCATTCCGCGGACGCGTTCAACAATTGACGTCGTGTGGTTGTCATTGTGATGTCATCCTTTCTCAAGGGAACTGCCGATCGGCGCTCAGTCGCCCTGGCCCGGCTCGACAATGTCCCAGCGGATCATCATCGAATGGTCCTCATGCACCACATTGTGGCAGTGCATGACATAGGGGCCGAAGAAGTCGCGCCAGCGACCGAAGAACTTGACCTCGTCGCCCGGACCGAGCTGAACGACGTCCTTCTTGATGTCGCGGAAGCTGAAGGGTTCCACGGGCTTGCCGTTGATCTCGAAGATCTGGAACTCCTCCATATGTGTATGGATCGGATGCGACCAGGTGTTGCCCGCATTGCGCAGCGTCCAGATTTCGGCGGAGCCCTGCTCGATCGCGGCGTCGACCCGGTTCGGATCCATGAGGCGACCGTTTACCGTGAAGAGGCCGCTGTCATAGTCCCAGACCCATTGGCGCTCGCGACGGACCTCTGTGAAGTCGATATCCGGCTGGTCGCGCATGTGATCGGGAATGCGTGAGGGGTCCTCGACCTCGCCGCCCTGGACGCGGAACTGCATGATGGCGTCACCCTCATCGAGAATACGCCCCGTGATGCCTTCACCGCTCGGCTTCATCTCGAGCCGATTGACGAGATAGACATTGTCGCCCGGCTTGAAATGCGAAAAGTCGATGATGACGTCGGAGCGATTGGCGACCCAAATCTCGACATTGTCCGATTCGATCGGGTGTGTGGCCAGATTGCCATCGTTCGAAAGGATGATGAATTTCAAACCCTTCTTGGCCTTGGGGTCGGCGCTGTCGGTCCTGAGCCAAAGCTGGTAGACGCGCGTCGGCCCGCCATTCTGCAAGCGGAAGCGGTATTTCCGCCGCTTGACATCGAGATAGGGCTGGATCGTCCGGTTGACGGTCATGGTGTCGCCGAGCATGCCGAAGGTCGTGTGCTGGAAGCTCGGCAGGTACTCGCCGTCGATCTCCTGGATGTCGGGGCTGAAGAAGTCCCACACCACCTGACCGTTCTCGTCGAACTGCACGTCGTGCAGCATCAGCGGAATGTCGTACTCGCCGCTCGGCAGACGGAAGGCGCCCTCGCGCTCGTCGCGCTCGTTGTCGGTGTCCTTGTCGTCGAACAGCAGGTAGAAGCCGGAGTGGCCGGCATAGACATTGGTCGCCGTGAAATCGAGACGATGGTCATGGTACCACAGCGAGGTCAGGCGCTCGCGCTCGTCGCCGCCGGCCTCGTAATTGGCATAGTGGTGATCCCAGAATTCGCCCGGATTGAAATAGTCCTGCGGAATGCCGTCCGATTCCGACGCTGTATGGAAATTGTGCAGGTGGATCGAGAAGCTCGGCAGCGCGAAATTCACCATGCCGGTGCCGATTTCGGGGTGCTCGTTGATCCGCCGCACGAAGACCGGCTCGCCATAGCGCGCCTTGTAGGTCGGCCCGGGCGCGATATTGGTGAAATTCGGCCCCGTGAAGGTGTAATGCCAGGAACCCTGATTGTAGGGCGGCTCGGGGTGGTAGACCCATTTCGCTTCCTGAAGTCGCTCGTAATAGAATTTCTGCGGTGGAAATTCGTTGAAGCGCTGGTGCCGCTGCGGATCCGGCAACTGGCCGCCGAGCACGGGATCGAGAAAATCCTGCGGATCGATCGATTGCGCGATCGGCATGCGGAACAGCGGCGCCGAAAACGGCGTCACCTTCGGGCTCGGTCGCGAGACCAGAGACGGCCGGAACGTCTGCGGAAACACGAGGCCGCTTTGCGGGAAATTACCCGGAGAGCGCTCGATGTCGTGCTGCTTGCCGGCAAATGCATATTTCGACGCAAAGCCCGCGCCGGCAGCAACGGCGCCGAGCTTCAGTGCGTCTCGCCTCTTAAGCATGAGGATACCTCCTGGTTGGTAATGACCTGCGCCGGCAAGGCCCGGGGCCGCACCATCGGTTTTGCGATGCGGCGGGCCTTGCGGGACGCATTTGCGGGCACGACACCGGCCACCGGCCGGAACAGGCTGGAACGACGCATAATGAACGCAATGCACCCCCCCTCTCTCTCGTGCCCTTGCTTCGATGGGTGCCAGGGGCCTGTGGCGACACTCCCTTGTCCCGCGAGGGGCGAGCGTCAGGCATCCGGCGCCGACACCACCTGCAACCCATAATGGCTGGGCTGCATCGATTTGAGCCTTTGAGGAGAAATTTTCCGGCGCAAGCGGTAAGTGGGCTTGCCGCCCGTCCTGAACTTTCGTTCACGAACGCGTGAGCGCACAAACAACTGTTTCAACAGAAATTATATGGTTAATTCACAAAATAGTTGAAGATGCGTGATCCGAAGCCGCACCCGTACGGGGGGTGCCCCCTTCGCAGACGGTGCCCGCGACGGGAGTGCAGCGCGGGAATCTCCGGCCCGACTCGGGCAATTTGTCGCACTTCCGCTTGCTCTCGTGGTCGCCAGGCCGCAACATTGTGTGGCCGCCATGGTGCGGCAAGGGAGCCGGATTCGGGCGATGACGGGTGTGATACAGAAAGAGGTACAGGGCGAGGCCGACACATCGCAGGAGGGGCGGCTTGTGCGCCATCTCGGCGCTACGGGGCGGGTCGATGCGGAGACGCTCGCGCGCGCCGGGCGCATAGGCAGGAGCACGGGCGAGCGTCTGCCGGGCCTGCTTCTCAAGCTCGGACTTGTGTCGGAGCGCGATCTCGCGGAGGCCCTCTCGGCGGTCTACGGGCTGCCGCTTGTCGTGCCTGCGGACTATCCCGAGGTGCCGCTGTTCGAGGCCGAGCTCAGCCCGCGCTTCCTGCGCGAGGTGCATGCTCTTCCGCTGGATGCCGATGCCGAGGGAATTGATCTCGCGATGGTCGATCCCGGGGACGCCTATGTGCGCGATGCCGTCCAGCTTGCCACCGGGCGCACCGTTCGCCCCCGTATCGCCATTCCGACCGAAATCGAGCAGGCGTTCGACCGTCTCTATGGTGGGGCGGCGGCGGAGCCCGTTGCCGAGGAGACGGAACTCGGCAGTGACGAGGGGCTCGAGACCGACATCGAGCGTCTGCGCGACCTGGCGAGCGAGGCGCCGGTCGTCCGCCTCGTCAATCGCATGATTGCCGCCGCCATCGAGCGGCGCGCCTCGGATATTCATCTCGAGCCCTTCGAGAACCGGCTGCGGCTCCGCTATCGCATCGACGGCGTCCTCACCGAGGGTGACCCGCCACCATTTCGCCAGCGCGCGGCCATCGTCTCGCGGATCAAGATCATGGCGCGGCTCGATATCGCCGAGCGGCGCCTGCCGCAGGACGGACGCATCAAGACCGTGGTGCGCGGCACGCCCGTGGACCTGCGGGTCTCGACCTTGCCGTCGCTCTATGGAGAGGGGGTTGTGCTGCGTGTGCTCGACCGCGAATCGATCGCGCTCGACTTCGCGGCCCTCGGTATCGACGGCGCCGCGCTCGAGCGCTTTCTCGTCGCGCTCGACCGGCCGAACGGCATCTTTCTCGTTACCGGCCCCACCGGGTCGGGCAAGACGACGACACTCTATGCCGCGCTGTCGCGGCTCAATGAGGTGGGGCGCAAGATCATCACCGTCGAGGATCCGGTCGAATACCAGCTCGACGGGGTCAGCCAGATCCAGGTGCGGCCGTCGATCGGGCTCGGCTTTGCCAGTGTCCTGCGGTCGATCCTGCGCCATGATCCCGACATCGTGCTGGTCGGCGAGATCCGCGATCTCGAGACCGCCGAGATTGCGGCGCAGGCGGCGCTCACCGGCCATCTCGTCCTGTCAACGCTGCATACCAACAGCGCCGCCGCCTCGATCACCCGGCTTCTCGACATGGGGGTCGAGGACTATCTTGTGACGGCGACGGTGAACGGCGTCGCGGCGCAGCGGCTGGTGCGCAGGCTGTGCGAGTCGTGCCGGACATCCTTTGAGCCCGACGCGGCGCTCGCCGCGCATCTCGGACTCGAGCGCCTGGCGCAGGCTCCCTTCCGCCTCTGGCGCGCGAGCGGTTGCGGGGCCTGCAATGGCACCGGCTATTTCGGCCGCACGAGCCTGCTTGAGACGCTCATCGTCGATGACGATATTCGCCGCATCATTCTCAAGGGAGGTGACGCCGAGGCGGTCGGTCGGGCGGCGCGCGCGGCCGGCATGCGGACGCTCTATGAGGATGGCGTCGACAAGGCCCTTGCCGGCATCACCTCCATCGAGGAGGTCCTGCGCGTGACCAGGGATTCCTGACGCCATGCCGCGCTTCGTCTTCCGGGCGCTGAATGGCGCGGGCGAAATCGTCGAGGGCGAGCGCGAGAGCCCGGACCGGGGCGCGCTCGTCGCCGCGCTCAAGGCCGAGGGCCTGCGCCCGCTCAAGGCACAGCGCAAGGGGCACGGGCTCAGGCTGAAGCTCGATTTCGGGTCGGGGCGCAGGGTCGACGAGGCGGCGCTCGCCCTTTTTACGCGCGGCGTGGCGACCCTGCTCGGTGCCGGGCTGCCGCTCGAGCAGGCGCTGGCGGAGGCCGCGGAAGGCGAATCCGTACCGGCCATGCGGGAGACCGTGCGCGCTGTGCTGGCCGGTGTCCGCGGCGGGGCGTCGCTTGCCGATGCCCTGGCCGGGCATGGCGACGTCTTTCCGCCCTATTATGTCGGGCTGGTCCGCGCCGGGGAGGCGGGTGGCACGCTTGCCGAGGTCATGCGCGACCTCGCCGATGCCGTCGAGCGTGCCCGCGGGCTCAAGCAGGATATTCGATCCGCGCTCCTCTACCCGCTGCTCGTCCTGGTGACGGCTGTGGGGTCTCTCCTCATTCTGCTGCTCGCCGTCATTCCCGAATTCGAGCCGCTGTTCGAGGGCGCCGGGGACAGTCTGCCCGTCACCGCGGTCGCCGTCATGTGGCTCTCCCGCGTGCTGCGTGCAGACGGCTGGCTGCTCCTGCTCCTGCTCCTGCTCGCCGCTGTCGGCCTGCGCGCCTCCTGGCGCGATGCCCGCCTGCGCCGGGCGATCGATGCAAGGCTTCTGCACATGCCGCTCGTCGGCCCGGTTCTCGCCAAGACCGAGACCGCGCGTTTCGCACGCAGCCTCGGAACCCTGCTCAGGAACGGGGTCGATCTCGTGCCGGCGCTCTCCATGGCGGCGCGCACGCTCGCCAATGCTGTCCTCGTTCAGGGGATCGAGGGGATCATTCCCCGGGTGCGGCGCGGCGAAGGTGTGAGCGGACCGCTGGCGGCGGCGGGCGTCCTGCCGCCGATGGCCGAGCGGCTGGTCCGGGTCGGTGAGAGCAGCGGCGCGCTGGCGACCATGCTGCTGACCGTCGCCCGCATTCACGAGGAAGAGGTCGCACGCGAGATCAAGCGGCTTGTCGCGCTT
>JBHHTO010000119.1:0-7418 GCA_046753425.1 Rhodothalassiaceae bacterium
CATGCGCTCGATCCGTGCATCGATGCCCCGCACTTCGGCGACATGCCGGGCATCGGCGAAGTGGCGTGGATCGCGGTCATAGAGCCCGTCGACATCGGAGAGAAGAACCAGAAGGTCGGCGCTCACGAGCTGCGCCACGCGCGCGGCCAGCCGGTCATTGTCGCCGAATTTCAGTTCCTCGGTCGCAACGGTGTCGTTCTCGTTGATCACCGGCACGACGCCGCGCACAAGAAGTGCCTCGAGCGTGGCGCGGGCATTGAGATGCCGCCGCCGGTGCTCGGTATCGCGCGGGGTGAGCAGGATCTGCGCCGCCTCGAGCCCGGCCCGGGCAAGCGCACGACGATAGGCTTCCGCCAGCCGCACCTGCCCCACCGCCGCTGCCGCCTGCCGCTCGGGCAGGCGCGGTGACGCGCCGATCGCCCGCCGCCCGAGACCGACGGCACCCGAGCTGACAACAAGAACCTGCCTGCCTCCGGCCGCAAGACGCGCGATATCCGCGGCGAGCGCCGCGAGCCAGCACCGGCGCAAGCGGCCGTGCGCCACCAGAAGGGAAGACCCCACCTTGACGACGATACGTCGCGCCGCCTCCGTGACGGCCGGCTCCGGTGATTTTCCGCGCGCGCTCATGCTGCGCTTTATTGCGTAGCGGCCCTTTGGAGCGCAATATCTTTTCGCGTCCGGCGCCGGCTTCCGGCCTATTTCCAGCCGCGGGCGCGCAACCGCTCCTCATCGGCGCGACCGAGCGGATCGCCCGCCATCAGCTCGCCGAGCTTACGCTCAATCGGCGGCGGCAAGGCAGCGGCACCGGCGGGACGATAAGGACCGCCGGCTGCAGATGGCGGCGGCGCAGCGGTGGCAAGCGCGACCAGGGCCCATGCCTTCCCGGCATGGCAGGCGATGCCCTGCTGCCGCTCCCCGTCACCGCGCTCGAAGACACGGCAGATGCGGCCGTCCCTGGCGCGGAAGCTCAAGAGAATGCGTGTCGCGCCCTCCCCTCCGGAGAGATCCTCGTCCAGATGGCGCGCGAGCGCGCTGTCGGCGATCAGGATGCCGCCACCGGTCCCGCCGGCGCCTTCATCTCCGACAATGGCGACCTGCCCGATCAGGATGCCGAGAAGCAGACTCGCCGCCAGCGCCATGCCCCAGCGTGCGACGCGCCGCCAGTCGGACAAGCGCGCGGGGCGTCGTTCCTGCCGGCGACGGCGTGCCGTGGCGATGTCGATGGCCGCGCCTGCCACCTCGCTCCCATCCTTTGCCGTGCCCGCCTCGACGAGAGCGCGCAGCCGCGGCGGCGCAGGGGTCTCGGCAATGGGTCTGAAGGCATCCGCGAGTCTGGCCCGGACCTGCCTGTAGCGCTCGATGCGGGCCGCGACCTCGCGATCGGCAGCCGCCGCGGCGCGGACGCATTGCCGCGTCTCGGCATCGAGCTCGCCGTCAACATAGGCGACGACCATCTCATCGGTAATCCGCATCGCTCACCTCCTCGGGCGCATCGAGCAGCAGACGCTCGAGCACCGGCTTCGCGCGTGCCAGACGGCTGGCAATGGTCCCTTCGGAGACGCCGAGCAGCTCCGCCGCCTCGCGATAGGAACAGCCCTCGACGAGTACGAGCACGACGGTCGCCCGCTGCTCGTCCGAAAGCGCACCGAGCGCCCGCTCGACGTCGCGCAGTCCGGCCCGGGCGTCGAACAGTTTGCGGCCGTCGACACCGGAGACGTCGTGTGCCCGCTCGATGTCGAGATGATGGCCGCGCGCCCGCACCTTGCGCCGGTCGTCGATCCACAGATTCTGTGCGATGCGGTAGACCCAGCTGTCGAGGCGGCTGCCATCGCGCCATTGTCCGCGTCGTTCCAGAGCCCGTTCAAGCGTGTCATGTGCCAAATCCTCGGCCAGCGCCGCATCGCCCGTTAGTCCGCGGGCAAAACGCACGAGGCGCGGGATCAGCTCCACCAGCTCGCGGCGAAAGGCATCGGTCATGTTGCGCTCTTCTTGCCGTGACAACGGACGCGGGCGGGAAATCCTTCCCCACGTGGCGCAGCATAGCGAAGGAAGATTTGCGCCGCGTTAACCGTTATCTCACTATCAGGACGAAGGCCTGTCGAGCGAGAGGACTCCGCCGGACGATGCAGACCACCAGAACCCTTGCCCTTCTTGCGCTGGCCGCCACAGGCCTTGTGAGCCACGTGCCCGAGTCCGGGGCGCAGCCACCGGTGCATCATGTCCAGCGTATCGAGCGCCTCGCCCAGCACTCCGATCGGGTGCGCGATGGCATCCTGCAGATGAAGCGCGCCGCACGGCTCGAGCGTCTGAGGCAGACCGAGCGGGCCCTGATCCGGCGCTGGATCGAGCATCGGGTCGGTCGTTCGGTGGCGCAGCGGCGGGCCGCCGCCCGGCGCGCCTTCATCGTCACCCGCGATGGTTCGTGGGTGGTGCGCGGCGAGATTCTGGCGCTCGGGCTCGACCCGCAAAAGCTCGCCGCGGCGCGCGCCCGCGGCCTCACCGTGCTGCGCCGGCGGCCGCTCGAGGCTCTGGGTCTCGACCTCGTGGTGCTCGGCGTGCCGCGCAACCGGGACACGATCAAGGAGCTCAGAAACCTGCGCACGGCGATCCCCGGCGCCCGCTTCGAGCTCAACCATGTCTTCGACCCGTCCGGGGCCGATTCCATGGCCAACAAGCCGGAGGCAGACGTCCTCGATGCGCCGATGCCTTGGAGCGACCTCCCCCCGCTTGCGAATGGCAGTCTCGGCCTCGTCGACCTTGGCGTCGATCCGACCCACCCCGCACTTCGCAATACCCGCATCGAGCTGCGCAGCTTCACCGGCGAGAAGGAACCCTCTCCCTCGGCGCACGGCACCGCGGTGGCATCGCTCCTCGTGGGCGCCGAGGGCAGGTTCGCCGGCGCTGCACAGGGCGCACACCTTCTCGCCGCCGACGTGTTCGGCGATGCCGATACGGGTGGCTCCGCGGAGATGATTCTCGAGGCCCTCGACTGGCTCGCGAAGGAACAGGTTCCGGTCATCGCCATGCCGCTGGTCGGGCCACCCAATCTGCTGCTCGAGGCCTCGCTGGCGGCACTTCACAGGCGTGGCGTTCTTGTCGTCGCGCCGGTCGGCAATGGGGGCCCGACGCGCCCCGTCGCCTACCCGGCGGCCTATGCGGACGTCATTGCCGTGACCGCGACCGACGCCGGCGGCAAGGTCTTCATCGCCGCCCAGCGGGGACCGGAGGTGATGTTCTCGGCGGTCGGCGTGCGGTTGCCTGCGGCGGCGGATCCCGAGCGGCTGAAGCCGGTCGAGGGCACCTCCTTCGCGGTTCCAGAGGTGGCGGCGCGGCTCTTGCGCGCCTTGCCCGCGCCGGAGCCGACCGCCGCCGAAAGAGCGCTCTCGGCTCTCGAACGGACAGCGGTCGATCTCGGTGCGCCGGGGCATGATCCGGTCTATGGCTATGGCTGGGTCAGTTTCGGCGGGCGCTCGCGCCAGGCTC
Source organism: Rhodothalassiaceae bacterium (assembly GCA_046753425.1). Lineage (GTDB taxonomy): Bacteria > Pseudomonadota > Alphaproteobacteria > Sphingomonadales > Rhodothalassiaceae > J134. Next base: position 3,484 of record JBHHTO010000119.1, read on the forward strand.
AGAAGATGTCGAACCCGTAGGACAGCGACATGCCGACGGCGAAGTCGGGGCTGGCGCGGCTCAGACCGGCGACGCCATAGCCGGTCCAGCTCCAGCCGCTGTCGCCGATGGCGGTGCTGTAGCCAAGCGTCACCTCGTGCGCGGCGCTCGAGCCCTGGACGGTGCGCGCCAGATAGTCATAGCCCAGTGACAGGCTGCTGCCGTCGGCGAAGAGATAGATGAGGCCCGCCGAGGCTGACGCCCCGTTCTCGAGATCGATCACCAGCGGCGCGCCGCCGGGCCCGTCAAGCGTGGGATCACCGAAGATACGGTAGCCGCCGCCGGCATAAAGGGTCCAGGCGCCGACGCTGCGCGCGATGTCGAGCGAGAAGCTGCCGTCGGTCTCGCCGGTGCCGAGGCCGCGGCTTGCCGAGGCGGTCGGCAGCTTGACGCGGGCGCCGAGATCGACGAGCCAGTCCCCGGTGAGCTCGGCAGGAAGCGACCAGGTGATGCCGAGCACGGTGTCGCCGATGCCCGAATTGGTGGTCCGCTCCTGCGCCTGATTGAGCAGATCCTCGAGCCGACGCCGACAGAAGCGCTCGAAAAGATCCGGGCGCCGGTCCCGCAGCCGCAGGCAGCGAAAGGTGATGATGGGCCCGATATCGCCGGGAATGACATCACCGGTGCCGCGCACGCTGACAAAGGAAGTGGAGGCGGAAAATTCGAGGTCGCCGGCGCTGATCGTGGCGCGGAATGGCACCGACAGGATGTCGGTATCCGCGGGAGCGCCGAAATCGCCGCTTGAAAAGTCGACACCGGTCGAGACGCGCATTTCCGTCTGCGCCGAGGCCTGTCCGATGAGGCCGAGAGCCAATGCGGCACAGCTCAGGCGCCGCAGCAATGATCCGATCATAAGGATTCCCCTGTCGTTGTCCGGTCCATTCCGTGAGCAGAGAGCGCGGGCCTCCGACGGGAGGGGGAGCGGAGGCCCGCCAGGGTACCATGCGGTACCGCCGGCATCAGTTGCTGCCGGGACGATGCGGCCGGCTGCGCCGGATGTCCCGGATTTGGTCGCGCGCATTGCGGCGAATGTCGCGGACCTGGTCGCGGGCGCCATGGCGGACGTCGCGCACCGCGCCACGACGGTCGTGATTGAGGCCACGCACACCGGCGACACCGGCGCGGCGCAGCTCGCGGACCTGCATCCGTTCCGCGTCCGTGAGTTCGCGACCTTCCTCGCGCGCCGGCGCCACGATCTCACGGATCGCGTCCCGCGTCGAACCGATGATCTCCTGCCGTTGCTCGCGGCTTTCCATATTGATGCCCTTGACCTCCTCGCGGGCATCCTTGAGCACCTCGTGCGTGTCCTCGCGCGCCTGCTTGACGATGTCGCGCGGATTTTCCATCGGCGGCGGCACCGGCTGCGGGTCCGTCGACGTGTCCTGGGCGAGCGCCAACGGCGCCGCGACGGGGAGTGCGAGGAGACCGGCAAGAATCGTCATTCTGATGCTGTTCATCGTGCCCATCCTTGGCTGTCCATGACGGCAAGGGGGCGAAGGGCCCACCTCGCAGCTATAACGAAGCCGCATGCGAATTCCTTCCCGGCCTGTCCAGGCGGCCGATTGTTGCGCCACTTGCATCAACCCTTTTGCAAAGATTTCGTGTCTATTCCGTTGACAGACCCGATCCTGCACTTATGCTGCGGCCGATGATGACAGGAACCACGACACGAACCCCCGGAACCGGCAGCGCCATCGCCCTGCGGCGGTGCGCCGAGGCCGCGCTTTTTGCGGCGGCGGGCGGCCTCGGGCTTGCCACGCTTCTCACGATTCTCCTCCTTCTCGGCGGGAACGGGGTTCCTTTCTGACGATCCGGTAACGGCAGACAGATCATTCGGACCCCGCTTCACCCTCGAAGCGGGGTTTTTCATGTTCGGGAACAGGCGATGAGCAGACGACAGGACAGCGGACAGCACAGCGGGCACCGGGATGGCGGGCGGGTGCTGATCTTCGACACCACGCTCCGCGACGGCGAGCAGGCACCCGGCTTCTCGATGGACCACGCGCAGAAGCTCAAAATGGCGAAGGCTTTGGCCGAGCTCGGGGTCGATGTCATCGAGGCCGGCTTTCCCGCCGCCTCGGAGGGTGATTTCGCTGCCGTCGCGGCCATTGCCCGCGATGTCGAGGGGCCGGTCATCTGCGGCCTCGCCCGCGCCACCGAGGGCGATATCCGGGCCACCGGAGCGGCGCTCCAGAGCGCCCGGCGGCGGCGTATCCACACCTTCATCGCCACAAGCCCGATCCATCGCGAGCGCAAGCTCGCGATGTCGAGGAGCGAGGTTCTCGCGCGTGCGGTTGCCGCGGTGCGACAGGCACGGAGCCATGCCGACGATGTCGAGTTCAGCGCCGAGGATGCGCTCAGGACGGAGCCCGACTTTCTGGTCGAGATCTTCTCCGCCGTCATCGACGCCGGCGCGACAACGGTCAATGTGCCCGACACCGTCGGGTACGCGACGCCCGAGGACATTTGCGCCCTCTTCCGCCATCTGCAAGCGACCGTCCGGGGAGCGGACAGGGTGATCTTCTCGGCCCATTGCCATGACGATCTCGGGCTGGCGGTCGCCAATTCGCTCGCCGCCATCGAGGGCGGCGCCCGGCAGGTCGAATGCGCGATCAACGGCATCGGCGAGCGCGCCGGCAACTGTGCCACCGAGGAGGTCGTCATGGCGCTGCGCACGCGTCGCGATCATTATGGTCTTGAGACCGGAATCGACACGCGGCGCCTTTATGGCGTGTCGCGCCTGCTCGCGGGGCTGACGGGCAATGCCGTGCCGCGCAACAAGGCCATCGTCGGGGAAAACGCCTTCGCCCATGAATCGGGCATTCACCAGGACGGCGTGCTCAAGGACGCGGCGACCTACGAGATCATGCGCCCGGAGGATGTCGGCGTACCAAAGAGCGATCTCGTGCTCGGCAAGCACAGCGGTCGCCACGCCTTCGCCAGCCGTGCAGCGGCGATGGGTCATGTCCTCGACGCCGCGGCGCTCGAGGACGCCTTCCGGCGATTCAAGGCGCTCGCCGACCGCAAGCGGGTGATCACCGAGGCCGATCTCGAGGCGATCCTGCTCGGCCGCGAGACCGGGACCGCGGGTCCATGGCGACTCGCCTCGCTGCAGGTCTCGAGCGCTGCCGGCGAGGATGCGCTCGCCAGCGCCACGGTCGCGCTCGAGCACGCCGGCGGCCGGCGGGTCCATGAGGCCGCCACCGGCAACGGGCCGCTCGATGCCGCCTTCAATGCGGTCCGGCGTGCGGTTGGCGGCGCCGCCCGGCTGGTCGATTTTTCGCTGCGCTCGATCGGCGCCGGCACCGACGCCCAGGGCTGGGCCGATGTCCGCCTCATGAGCGAGGCGGGCTCGGTGCACGGCTCAGGCGTCGCCACCGACATCGTCCTCGCCGGAGCCGAGGCCTTTATCGACGCCCTCAACCGCCTCGAACGACAGCGCGGAGACGAGAATGAAACATGCGCATCGCAAGCCCGCTCGCCCTGAGCCCCGTCGAAGGGTGAACGGAGGAAAGCGGGCGATGCGCAAAACGGCTTGTGGAGCCCCCCTACTCGGCCGCCGCCGCGGCGCGGGCGAGGGCCGGCTTGAGGAACCGGCCGGTGTAGCTGCGCGCCACCCCGGCCACCGCCTCGGGCGGGCCCTCGGCGACGATCTCGCCGCCGCCGTCGCCGCCTTCGGGGCCGAGATCGATGATCCAGTCGGCCGACTTGATGACCTCGAGATTGTGCTCGATGACGACCACCGTATTGCCCTGGTCGACGAGCGCCTGCAGCACCTCGAGCAATTTCCGCACATCATCGAAATGGAGCCCCGTCGTCGGCTCGTCGAGGATGTAGAGCGTCTTGCCGGTGGCCCGCTTGGAGAGCTCTTTTGCGAGCTTCACGCGCTGCGCCTC
>JBHHTO010000120.1:0-7417 GCA_046753425.1 Rhodothalassiaceae bacterium
TGCCTTGACATAAAGCTGGGCCAGCGCGCGCAAGGCACCGGTATCCGTGGGGTCGGCCTCGACCGCCGCCTCGAAGGCGGCGATGGCCTTGTCGTCATCCTTTCGGGCCAGCGCGATCATGCCGGCGAGTGTTGCACCCTGCACGGCATGATCGGGCAGAGCGCGCACCTCCTCGGCGAGGGCGAGAGCGCGGTCGAGGTGTCCGGCCCGCATGAGAACGAGGGCAAGACGGATCTTGTCCTCGGGAGACTTCACCCTCGCGGGGTCGTCGATCTCGGCGAGGATCGCTTCGGCCCCGGCGCGGTCGCCGCGGGCGAGCTTGAGCGCGGCAAGCGCCGCCTTGGCCGAAATGCTGTCCGGTTCCCGCTCCGACAGGCCATTGAGGAGCTCGACCGCCCGGTCATAATTCCTCGAGGCCACCGCGGCGGTCGTCGCGAGGCGCAGCTGCTCGGGGGTCCAGGCCGTGCTGTCGCCGGCGTCGAGCACCTTGAGCGCCGCATCAGCGCGGCCGAGCCGCAGATTCGACCAGGCCAGCGCCCGGCGCGCGACCTCGGGGGTCGCGTCGTCGGCAAAGCGCTGAAGATAGTTCACCGCCACCTCGTCATTGCCGAGCGCGCTGCTGGCGATACCGGCCACGAGCACCGCCGGCACATAGCGCGGATTTGCCGCCAGCACCTTCTCCGCCAGCGCCTTGGCGTTGGTGAAGTCCTGTTCCTCGAGCGCGATGACGGAACGCAGATAGGTTGCCCGGATATAGGTGATGCCATTCGATTCGAGCTGGTCGAGCACGGCCATTGCGGTATCGAGATCCTTCAGGTCGACGGCAAGCCCGGCATAGGCAAGCCCCACCGCCGGCGCAAAGGGGTCGGCCGCATGTGCGCGCGCGAGAAAGGTCCGCGCCGCTTCCCGGTCTCCCTCGATGGCCTTGAGCTGTCCCATCAGCGCATTGGCGTCCATATTGTCGGGATCGGCCTCCAGCGCCTGGGCGAGAATCGCCAGCGCCTGATCGCGATCCTCTTCCGCATAGGCGACCTGCGCCCTCCTCGCGAGCACGCCGGGGTCGGTCCCGGGAAGATTCTCAAGCGCGGCGGCGGCGTCCTTGATGCGCCCCTGCGCCAGCAACGCGTCTGCATAGAGGACGGCAATATCCGGGCTCGCGGCCGCGGCCTCGTCCAATGACTCGTAGCGCCCGATCACGTCCTCCGGCTTGCCGAGGAGGAGCCAGGCGCGAAACAGATACGGATAGACCTCGTTTGCCGGCGCGCCGAGATCGGCCGCCCGCTCGAGCTCCTTTTCCGCCGCCTGCACATGATAGCGGGTGAGATAGGCGCGTCCGAGCGCTAGACGCGCGGCGGCATCGGTGGGGCTGAGCTGAACCGCGTTCTTGTATTCGATGATCGCCGCCTGGTAGTCGCCGGCCGCGAGCTTCGATTGCCCGGACGCCATATATCTCGCGGTTCGCTCGGCCGGATCTCCCTCGCTGCACGCCGCGAGAGCCGCCGTCATGGCACCCGCCAGAAGGATCCCGATAGCAAATCGACCCCGTATCCTCATCTCGCCTGTCCTCTCCCTTGCCCCGGGGCCACGGCCATGCCGCCGCCGCGGGCCTCCGCTCCCGACCAACGCCATCCCCGGCGTCGCGCCGCGGGAGGGCCAGACTAGAGCAGAAAGCGGGCCTAGCAAAGGGCGCAGCATGCCACGGCGCCCCGCTCAAGCTGTTTGACCATTGCTCGCAAGATCATGATAGGGGTAGGCAAAGGGGAAGAGGTGAGCGGACCTTCATGATCTACGCCACGGCATATGCGATTGCCGCCTTCGCCTATCTGCTCATGAGCCTCGTTCTGCTGGCCATGGGATGGCGTCGTTTGCAGACGCGCCTTCTTGTGCTGGCGACGGCCCTGCACGGGGCCTGGGCACTCGGCGCCGGTCTTCTCGGCGGTGCCGGCGGCCGCCTGTTCACCGAGATAAGCTTCACCGCCCATTACACGGCGTGGATCCTGTTCTTTGCCTTCCTCTTTCCGCCGCCGCGCAGCGGCTTTCCGCGGGTTGCCATGCTCATCGCGCCGTTGCTCCTTCTTGGCAAGGCGATAGCGCCATTCCTCGCCGGCATCGGCCCGCAGAGCTTTGCGCGAATCGTGATGATCACCGATCTCGGCAGTCTCGTCCTGTTTCTTCTCATCGCGCTGGCGGCCTGGCAATCCGCCGGCGAGTCCGAGCGCTGGTCGCTCAAGTTCCTCGCCTTTCCGCTTGGCGCCCTCGGCATCTATGACCTTTTTCTCTACACGCAGGGCTTTGCCTTTCCGGTCGTCGGCGCGGACTTCTTTCAAGTACGCGGCCCGCTCAATCTCATCGCCTTCCCGCTCATCGCCATCGCCGCCTGGCGCTACAAGCCCTGGCGGCTGGAGCTCCGGGTCTCGCGCCAGGTCGCCCTCTATTCGCTCGCCCTCATGGGGCTCGGGCTGTATCTGGTTCTGGTCGCCGCTGTTGCGCTCCTGCTGCGACGTTTTCCCGCCGCCGATATCGTACCGCTGCAGGTCGGGCTTCTCTTCACCGCACTGCTCCTGTTCGCCTTCCTTGTCACCTCGGGGACCGTGCGCGCGCGCATGCGGCTGTTCCTCGCGCGGCACTTCTACGCGCGCAAGTACGACTATGCGCATGAATGGCGCCGGTTCATGCACACGCTGGCGATCGAGGCCGAAGCGGCGCCGCTCGAGAACCGGATCATCCGCGCCTGCGCCGACCTGCTCGAGGTGCCCGGCGGCGCCCTCTGGCTGCGCGACGATACCGGCATGCACCTGGCGGCGGTCTGGAATCACAGGCCGCGCGCCCTCGATGTCGGCCAGGACGACCTTTCCTGCCTGTGGTCGGAAGACGGCCGACCCCGCTGCCTGCATGGCAAGCCCCTTGCCGCGAGCGCCTTTGGCGCCGACAGGGACGCCTGGATGGTCGTGCCGTTGGCGCATGAGAGCACGCTCGTCGGCTGTCTCGTGCTCACCCGTCCCCGGGTGCGGCAGGAGATCGATATCGAGGATGAGGAGCTGGTCCTGCTCGTCGCCCGGCAGTGCGCGAGCTTTCTCGCCGAGAAGGGCGCGACGGCGGCGCTCGAGGAAGCGCGGCAGTTTGCGCGCTTCAACCGCCAGTATGCGTTCGTCGCGCATGATCTCAAGAACATCATCAGCCAGCTCTCGATGATGATGAAGAATTTCGATCGTCACGCCGGCAACCCCGCGTTCCAGAAGGACATGATCGAGACCGTGCGGCATGCGGTGACGCGCATGGAGGGGCTGCTCGATCGCATGACCCGTCTCGCCGCCGGCCAGGGAGCCCCCGACGCCCCCGAGATCATGACGCTTGACGATTTCCTGCGCGCCGAACTGGCGGGCCGCGCTGGTGGCGACATGGCGCCGGTCGCCTATCATGTGACACCCGATTGTGCGGGGCTTGCGGTACGCCTGGTCCCGGACCGCCTGCGCGCCGTCATCGACCACCTGCTCGCCAACGCGCGCGAGGCTGCGGGGCCGGAGGGCAAGCTGGCCGTCAGGCTCGCCCGCAACGGACGTCACGCCATCATCGACGTGATCGACGACGGCCCCGGAATGAGCGAGGATTTTATCCGCGAGCGCCTGTTCACGCCGTTCCGCTCGACCAAGGCGCGGGGTCTTGGCGTCGGCGCCTATCAGTGCCGGGAGTTCGCGCGTGAAATGGGGGGCGAGCTGGAGGTGATCAGCAGTCCGGGGTCGGGCACGACGATGCGGCTCCGTCTGCCCGCCTTCGAGATCGACAGGGAACAGGGGAACGAGACGACATGAGCGAGGACAGCACGGCGCGGCTTCTCGTCGTCGACGATGATGAGGGAATCCGGCGTCAGATCAAATGGGCCTTTGACGATTTCGAGGTCATCGCCTGCGGCGACCGTCCGTCCGCTCTCAAGGCACTTGCGAAGGCACGACCGGCGGTCGTTCTGCTCGATCTCGGCCTGCCGCCGGATGCGGACGGCCCGAGCGAGGGCCTGGCGGCCCTGGGCGAGATCCTGCAACGCGTCCCCGAGGCCAAGGTCATCGTCATGACCGGGCAAAGGGAACGCTCCTACGCGGTCCGCGCGGTGGGCCTCGGTGCCTATGATTTCTACGAGAAGCCGCTCGACCAGGAGGAACTGTCGCTCATCGTGCGGCGGGCCCTGCGCCTGCATGAGCTCGAGGCCGAGAACCGGGCGCTGCTTGCCGGTGCCGGCGACGACATGGTGCCGGGCCTGCTGACCGCCAATCCGGCATTGCGCGAGGTGGCACGGCAGGTCGCACAGCTCGCACGGACCGATGTATCGGTGCTGATCTATGGCGAAAGCGGCACCGGCAAGGAGCTGCTGTCACAGGGCGTGCACAAGCTCAGCCGGCGCGCGAGCGGCCCCTATGTCGCCATCAATTGCGCGGCGATTCCGGAGAACCTGCTCGAATCCGAGCTCTTCGGGCACGAAAAGGGCGCCTTTACCGGCGCCCACAAGACAACGGTGGGCAAGATCGAGCAGGCGGACGGCGGCACGCTCATGCTCGACGAGATCGGCGACCTGCCGCAGGCCCTGCAGGGCAAGCTGCTGCGCGTCCTGCAGGAGAAGTGCATCGAGCGGGTGGGCGGCCGACGCTCGATCCCGGTCGACTTCCGCCTCGTCGCGGCGACCAATCGCGATCTCGAGGCGGCGATCGCCGAGGGTGCCTTTCGCGAAGACCTCTTCTATCGTATCGGCGAGGCGGTGGTGACCGTGCCGCCGCTGCGCAAGCGCCCCGAGGACGCGATCCTCATCGCGCAGCGTTTCCTTGAGGCGTGGAGCAGCGAGCAGGGCCTTGCCAATCCCGGCCTTGCGGGCGATGCGCTGGCAGCGATCACCCAGTATCACTGGCCGGGCAATGTGCGCGAGCTGCAAAGCCGCATCAAGCGTGCGCTCGCCTGCGCCACCGGCAAGATCACCGCCGCCGATCTCGATCTCCCCGTGGGCGGTGAAGCGGCCCCATTGATGACGCTGAAGGAAGCCCGCCAGGAGGCGGAACGCCGGGTCATCCAGCAGGCCCTGGCGCAGGCCGAGGGTAACATCTCCGAGGCCGCCCGCCTGCTCGACATCAGCCGCCCGACGCTCTACCAGCTCCTCAGCGAGCACGAGCTCAGGGATTAGGCAATCGATCGCTTCCAGGACCCGACGCGCCGTCCCAGAGGGCCTGAAGTTGCCGCCCGGACCTCGACAAGCTCAGCCCGAACGGGTTTTTCAGATTCCGTTCGCCCTGAGGAGGGCCGCAAGGGGCGTCTCGAAAGGCGGGCGGTAGGCTCCGGCGGGCATCCTTCGCGGCAGCTCAGGTCCGGATGCACACATTGCGCGTCTCGGAATAGAAGTGGAGCGAGTGGGCGCCGCCCTCGCGGCCGATACCCGAGCCCTTGGTGCCCCCGAAACCGGTCCTCAGGTCGCGCACCATCCACTCATTGACCCACACCACGCCGACCTCGAGCGCCGGCGCCAGCCGGTGCACGCGGTCGAGATCGCGCGTCCACAGGGTTGCAGTCAGCCCGTAGGGGCTGTCATTGACCAGCGTGCGCACCTCGTCCTCGTCGTCGAAGGGTGCGACATGGACGCAGGGACCGAAGATCTCCTCCCGCACCGGTGCCGCGTCCTCGGCCATGCCGGTCCAGACGGTGGGCTCGATCCAGGCGCCCCGGTCATAGGGATCGCCCAGTTCCGGGACACCACCGCCGGCATGAACCTCGGCCCCGGCGGCACGGGCCTTTTCCATATAGCCGAGCACCTTTTCGCGATGCTGGCGCGAGATCAGCGGCCCGATCTGCGTCGCCTTGTCCATGGGATCGCCCATGCGCAGGCCCCGCGCCGCCTCGGCAAGCGCCGCGACGAAGCGTTCGAAGATCGGGCGCTCGACATAGAGGCGCTCATTGCCGAGGCAGATTTGCCCGCAATTGTGAAAGGCGGCCCGGGTCTCGCCGGCGACGGCGGCCGCGAAATCGCAGTCGGCGAAGACGACGCCGGCATTCTTGCCGCCGAGCTCGAGCGAGACACCGCGCGTGCCCACAGAGGCGGCGCGCATGATCGCCTCGCCGGTCTTCGTCTCGCCGGTGAAGGTGATGGCATCGACCCCGGGGTGGGTGGTGAGGAACGCACCCGCGGAATCGGGCCCGAAGCCATGCACGACATTATAGACGCCCGCGGGCACACCGGCGGCCGCCATCACCTCGCCAAGCAGCGCCGCCGTCGCCGGCGTCTCCTCCGACGGCTTGACGACCACCGTGTTGCCGCAGATCAGCGCCGGCGCCACCTTCCAGGTGAGCAGCATGAACGGCAGGTTCCACGGGCAGATCGCGGCGACGACGCCGCGCGGCACGCGGTGCACGAGATTGAGCGCGCGGCGGCCGTCGGGCATCGCGCTTTCGAACATCTCCATCGGCGTCACGCGGCCGATTTCCGCAAACACCCGGAACTGTCCGGCGGCGCGCGGAATCTCGCCCATCCGCGTCGGCATCAGCGGCTTGCCGGTGTCGGCCATCTCGGCGGCGACGAAGTCGTCAAGCCGCGCCATGACGCCGTCCGCGACCTTGTGCAGAAGCGCCGCGCGCTCCTCGACCCCGCGCTTTCCCCACGGACCGGCAAGCGCGCGCTTCGCCGCCCGCACCGCGGCATCGACATCCGCCGCCGTGGCCTCGGACACCTCGGCCACCACCTCGCCATCGGCGGGATTGATGTCCTCGAACCAGCGTCCACCACCCTCGACCTGGTGGCCGTCGATGAAATTGAGGATGCGGCGGTTGGTGGTCATGGCACCTCTCCTTGTCGGTCACAGAAGCCCCATGGCGTGCGGCAGCCAGGTGGCAAGAATCGGAAACAGGGTGAGCAGCAGGAGCCGGACGAGATCGACAGCGAGAAACGGCAGCACCCCGCGATAGATGGCGCCGAGCGAGAGCTCCGGTGCGAGACCCTTGAGAACGAAGACATTGATGCCGATCGGCGGCGTGATCATGCCGAGCCCCGAGACCATCACCAGCACCACCCCCCACCACAGCGCATCATAGCCAAGCCCGTCGATGACCGGCAGCACGAAGGGCAGGGTGACCACCATCGCCGCCACCGGGTCGAACACGGCACCAAGGGCGAGATACATGAGATAGAGGAGAAGGATCACCGCGAGCGGCGGCAGGCCGGATCCGGTGATCAGCCCGACCAGCGCCTCCGGCAGGCCCGAGATGGCGAGAAAATAGCTGAAGGTGAAGGCGCCGATGATGACGATATAGATCATGCCGCTCGACAGCGCGGTGTCCTCGGCGACCTTGAACAATTGTGCCCTGGACAGCCGGCGGCGCAGGGCGGCGAGCAGAAAGGCGGCGACCGCACCGAGCGCCGCCGCCTCGCTGACCGTCACCACGCCGCCATAGA
>JBHHTO010000121.1:0-7394 GCA_046753425.1 Rhodothalassiaceae bacterium
CGTGCCACCGCACCTCGCCCTTCCGGCCAGCGCCCCCTAGAGGGTGCGCTCGACTTCATGGACCTCATAGACCTCGACCATGTCGCCAGGCTTGATGTCCTGATAGTTCTCGAACGTCATGCCGCACTCGGTGCCCGAGCGCACCTCCTCGACATCGTCCTTGAAACGGCGCAAGGAGGAGAGCCTGCCGGTATAGATGACGGTATCGTCGCGCAGCAGCCGCACATGCGCGCCGCGGCGGACGACGCCCTCGGCAACGAGGCAGCCGGCAGCCTTGCCCGCCTTGCCGGCGGAGAAGACAACGCGCACCTCGGCCATGCCGATGACGGTTTCCTCCAGCCTCGGGCCAAGGCGGCCGGCCATCGCGGCCTTCACATCGTCGATCAGGTCGTAGATCACCGAATAGTATTTGATCGGCACGCCGTCACGCTCGGCGGCCTCGCGCGCCTGCTTGTTGGCGCGCACATTGAAACCGATGATGATCGCATTCGACGCGTGCGCCAGTGTCACATCGCTTTCCGTGACGCCGCCCACCGCGGCGTGCAGGACCTGGGCCCGGATCTCGTCGCCGCCGATTTTCTCGAGCGCCTGCACGATGGCCTCGACCGAACCCTGCACGTCGCCCTTGATGACGACCGGGAAGGTTTCAGCCTTCTGTTCCTTGAGCTGTGAGAACAGGCTCTCGATCGAGGTCGGGGCCGCCCGGTGGCGTCGCTTGCGCCGCTCGCCCTGGCGATATTCCGAGACCTCGCGCGCCCGCGCCTCGTTCTCGACGACGGCAAAGTCATCTCCGGCGGACGGCGTGCCATTGAATCCGAGAACCTCGACCGGCTGTGCCGGTCCCGCGGCCTTGAGCTGCTGTCCGCGCTCGTCGACGAGCGCACGGACGCGTCCCCATTCCGCGCCGCCGACAAAGATGTCGCCGACACGCAGCGTGCCGCGCCGGACCAGCACCGTCGCCACCGGCCCGCGCCCCTTCTCGAGCTTGGCCTCGATGATGATGCCCTCGGCCGGACGGTCCGGATTGGCCTTGAGCTCGAGCAGCTCGGCCTGCAGGAGGATCGCTTCCTGGAGCTTGTCGAGCCCCTGCCGCTTGAGCGCCGAGACCTCGACATCGAGGACATCGCCACCCAGCGATTCCACCTGCACATCGTGCTGCAGAAGTTCCTGCCGCACGCGGTCGGGATTGGCGCCGGGAACGTCCATCTTGTTGATGGCAACGATGAGCGGAACGCCCGCCGCCTTGGCGTGGTTGATGGCCTCGATAGTCTGCGGCATCACGCCGTCATCGGCGGCGACGACAAGCACCACGATATCGGTGACGCTGGCGCCACGCGCCCGCATCTGGGTGAAGGCTTCATGGCCTGGCGTGTCGATGAAGGTGATGCGTTCGCCGCCGGCGAGCTGTACCTGATAGGCGCCGATATGCTGCGTGATGCCGCCGGCCTCGCCGGAGACCACGTCGCTCTTCCTGAGCGCATCAAGCAGCGACGTCTTGCCATGATCGACATGGCCCATCACGGTGACCACGGGCGGCCGCGGCTTCTTGCTTTCCTCGGGATCGTCCTCGCCGACGAGACCGATCTCGACATCGGATTCCGCGACCCGCTTTGGTTGGTGCCCGAGCTCGGTGACGATAAGCTCCGCGGTGTCCTGATCCAGCGATTCGTTGATCGTCGCCATCACTCCCATCTTCATCAGGGCGCGGATGACGGTGCTCGCCTTCTCCGCCATCCGGTTGGCGAGCTCCTGCACCGTGATCGTCTCGGGGATCACGACCTCGCGAACCTGCTTTGCCTGCTCGCCGCTCGGCTGTTGCGCCCGCCGCTTGGCCTGGGCGCGCCGGAATGCGGCCAGCGAGCGCCGACGTTCCTCCTCGTCGTCGCCGTCGAAAACCCGATTGACCGTGAGCTTGCCGGCACGGCGGCCCTCCACGTCGCGGCCCTTGCGACCACGCCCGCGGCGCCGCGACTGTTCGTCTTTCTCCTCCGCCGTCGTCTTGCGCGCCGGTTTCCTGGCCTCCGCCGACTTGCGCGCCACTTCGCGCGCCCGCTCCTCCTCCTCGGCCTTCTTGCGCGCCTCCGCCTCGGCCTTCTTGCGCGCCTTGTCCTCGGCGGCACGCTTGGCCGCTTCCTCGGCAAGACGCTTCGCCTCCTCCTCGGCCGCAGCGCGGGCGATATCCGCCTCACTTTCCGCCGCAGCACCGCCGGTGGCTTCCGCCTCCTGTCGCGCCGCCGCCGCCGCGGCACGCAGCGCCTCCTCCTCGGCGCGCCGCCGACGCTCTTCCTCGGCACGCTGTCGTGCCTCCTCCTCGACCCGGCGTCGCTCCTCCTCGACCCGGCGCCGTTCCTCGTCGAGGCTGGCTAGCGCACGTTTGCGGGCCTCGAGTTCCTCGCTGGTAAGCGAGCCGCTTTCGGCCGGCTCCGGTTTCCTGGGCCGGAATGCGGTGGGCTCCTCGGGACGCGGCGATACGGCCGCTTCAGCGGCGCCGGACTCCATTCGCACCCGCCATTTCTTGCGGCGTTCGACGACGACCGGCTTCGACCGCCCGTGCGAGCAGCTCTGCCGGACCTTGCCCGTCTCCCGTCCCTTGCCGACGCCGAGCGGCGGCCGGCTCGAAATACTCAGCTTTGTGTCGTCGCTCATACCTGCTCTTCACGATGCGACACGAGGCCCACGCCCGGTGCCGGATTCCCGATTTCCTGCTCGCTGCGGCCGCGCCCGTCCCCGAATTCGGGGCAGGACCGGCCATACCACGCCGAGAGCCGACGCAGATCCCGCATCAGGCCCGGCGTCAGCCCGCCCGACTCGATGGCAGCGTGTACCACATTTTCCCGTCCGAGCGCCAAACCCAATTCGGTGCGATCGAACATGTCGATCCGGTGCACGATGGCGGCGCTGCGCGCGGCAAGCTGTCGCCGGCCATCGGCCGCCGCGTCGCGGGCCTCAATGAGAACCCCGGCGGCGTTGCGCTCGAGACGCGCCCGCACCTTCTCGAATCCGGTGACCAGCCACCCCGCCCTCCGGGCAAGGCCGAGCCTTTGCAGGAGCCGGGCCCGGAGCAGCGCGTCGAGCCGCTGCACGAAATCCGGCGCCACCCGATCGGCGCGGACCGTCGTGCGCAAGGCGCGGGACAGGGCGCGCGCGAGCTGCCCGCTGCGACACGCCGCCTCGAGCGCAGCGCGGCTGGCATGGATCCAGGCACCGCGTCCCGGCAGACGCTCCCCGAGATCGGGAACCGCTGTGCCGTCCTCGGCCAGCACGAGCCGGATCATCTCCTGCCGCTCGCCGCCCTCCCGGCACAGGATACAGCGCCGCCTGGGCACCGCCCGCTTCCGCCCATGTGCCACCATGCGTGCTCTCAGGCCTCCTGCTCTCCGACCGTATCGGCCGCTGCTTCCGGCTCCGCGGCGCCCGCCGCCACCGCATCGACCGTGTCGGCGGTCTCGGCGGTTTCGGCGGCCTCGCTGGTTTCGTCTTCGCTGTCCTCGATCCAGCCGGCGAGGCGCCGCGCCGCCATGATCATGGCTTCCGCGTCGGCGAGACCGAGATCGAAGGACTTCAGCGGCGCATCATGATCGGCCACCAGTTCCTCGGGAATGAAGCCCGCAAAATCCTCGAGCGTCTTCACACCCGCCTCGCCAAGCGCCACCAGCATGAAGGGCGTCAGACCCGGCACCTCCGCGAGCCGGTCCTCGACGCCGAGCTCCTTGCGTTTTTCGTCGGCCTCCGCCTGCTTTGCATCGAGCGCGTCCTGGGCCCGCCGCTGCAACTCCGCCACCAGCCCTTCGTCGAGGCCCTCGATCACCGTCAGCTCCTCGGGCTCGACATAGGCGACCTCCTCGAGATCGGTGAAGCCTTCCGCCACGAGGAGCTGGGCGAGTGTCTCGTCGACATCGAGATGGTCGATGAAGAAACGGGTCAGTTCGGCGAATTCCTGCTGCCGGCGCTCGGATTCTTCCTGTTCGGTCAGGATGTCGATGGTCCAGCCGGTGAGCTGCGAGGCGAGCCGCACATTCTGCCCGCGGCGGCCGATGGCGAGACTGAGCTGGTCGTCGGGCACCACCACCTCGACACGCCGGTTGTCCTCGTCCATCACCACCTTGGTCACCTCGGCGGGCGCCAGCGCATTGACGATGAAGCTCGCCTGGTCCTCCTGCCAGGGGATGATGTCGATCTTCTCGCCCTGGAGCTCGTTCACCACCGCCTGCACGCGGCTGCCGCGCATGCCGACGCAGGCGCCCACCGGATCGATCGAGCTGTCCCTCGAGATGACCGCGATCTTGGCCCGGCTCCCCGGGTCGCGCGCCACCGCCTTGATCTCGATGATGCCGTCATAGATCTCCGGCACCTCCTGCGCGAACAGGGCGGCCATGAATTCCGGCTTCGTCCGCGACATGAAGATCTGCGGCCCGCGCGCCTCGCGGCGGACATCGTAGATATAGCCGCGGATACGCTCGTTCTGACGCAGATGCTCGCGCGGGATGATCTGGTCGCGGCGCATGATCGCCTCGGCACGGCCGAGGTCGATGATGGCATTGCCGTATTCGACGCGCTTGATGACACCGGTGACGATCTCGCCAACGCGGTCCTTGTACTCCTCGTACTGCCGCTCGCGCTCGGCATCCCGCACCTTCTGCACGATCACCTGCTTGGCTGTCTGCGCACCGATACGGCTGTAGTCGACCGGTGGCAGCGGGTCGGCGATGAAATCCCCGATCGCGGCATCGGGCTTGCGGCCACGGGCGTCTTCGAGGGCGATCTGCGTCGCCGGATTCTCCACCTCCTCGACCACCTCCATCATCCGGAACAGGCGAATCTCGCCGGTCTTGCGGTCGATCTGGGCACGAATCTCGTTTTCCGCCCCGTAACGGGCGCGGGCCGCCTTCTGGATCGCCTCCTCCATCGCCTCGAGGACGATTTCGCGGTCGATCATCTTCTCGCGCGCCGCGGTATCCGCGATCTGCAAGAGTTCGAGCCGGTTGGCACTGATAGCCGCAGTCATCTCCTTCACTCCTCAGGTCCCGGGCGCGTCGCGCCCCGTCTGTCCGTTTCCCGTTGTCCGGGCCGCACCCCGTTCGCCAGCCGTCGCCGCCAGCAGGGCATCGGTCATGACCAGCTTCGCCCTGGCAATATGGGCAAGAGGCAGGGACATATCCCGCCCCTCGACGCGCAACCCCACCGCATCGCCCACAAGCCCCAAGAGGAGGCCGCGAAAACGGCGCCGGCCGTCCACCGCCTCGTCGAGCTCAAGGCGCGCCTCATGGCCGGCCCAACGCTCGAAATCCTTGCGCCGCGTCAGCGGCCGGTCGATGCCGGGCGAGCTCACCTCGAGGACATAGTCGCCGGGAATTGGGTCCTCGATATCGAGCAGGGTCGACAGCTCGCGGCTCAGCCGCGCGCAGTCGTCAATCGACATCGTGCCGTCGGGCCGCTCGGCCATCACCTGGAGACGCGGCCGCGGCGCGCCGCCGAAGGTGACGCGCACGAGCTCGAAACCCAGCGTCGCGATCGTCGGCGCGATGACCCTCGCCACCCGTTGTGCAATGTCCATCGTCCGCGTGTCCGTTCCACAAACAAAAAAAGCGGGCCCCCGAAGCCCACTCTGCAACCGTGATTCCACATGTCTCAGAGAGCGTGTCCCTTATATACACAGGACCGTCGCGGAAACAAGGGTGCTGGCGCGATTCAGCAGCGGCGGTAGAGGAGGAACACGTCGCACCGCCCGGCCCGCTCCGCCTTCTCGGCATAGCGGGTGCCGGTCCAGTCCGCGGGCGGCCGCCGCCAGTCGTCCGGGCCCTCGGCACACCAGTTGAAATCGCGGCGCTCGGACATCTGGATTGCCGTCCATTGGCGATAGACCGGATCGTCGGTGACCACCAGCAGATGGCCGCCGGGCCGCAGCACGCGGGCCATGCGGTCAAGCGACTCCTGGCAGATGAAGCGCCGCTTGCGGTGTCGCCGCTTGGGCCACGGGTCGGGATGGATGAGTTCGATGCGGCCGAGCGAGGCGTCGGCGAGGGCATCGAGCAGCAGGCGCGCGTCATCGCCGAACAGCCGCACATTGTCGAGCCCGGCGGCGAGCAGCCGGTCGAGCCCGGCGACGAGGCCGTTGAGATAGGGCTCGCAACCGACAAAACCCGTGTCCGGATGTGCCGCGGCGGCGGCAATGAGATGCTCGCCCTTCCCGAAACCGATCTCGAGGGAAACGTCGCGCAGGGGCCGCGCGAAGAGGGTCGCGGGATCGAGCGGCCCCGCCCCGGACGGTGGCAGCGCGATCGCGACGCGCGGCAGCTCCTCGGCCAGCAGCCGCTTCTTGCGCCGGCTCAGTCCCGGCCCCTTGCGGCGTCCATGGAGCTTGTAGCCGGTGCTGTCGGTAACGGCACCCAATGTGACGCCTCAGCGACCGTTGAACTCCCGTCTCAGCGCAGCGACGAGATCGAGCCGCTCCCAGGAAAAGCCGCCATCGGCCTCGGGCGCGCGGCCGAAATGGCCATAGGCCGCCGTGCGCGCATAGATCGGGCGGTTGAGCCCGAGATGCTCGCGGATGCCTCTTGGCGACAGATCGACAAGCTCGCACAGCACCTTCGAGACCCGGGCCTCGTCGACCTCGCCGGTGTCATGGAAATCGGTGTAGACGGCGAGCGGATGGGCGACGCCGATGGCATAGGCGAGCTGGATCGTGCAGCGCTCGGCGAGACCGGCCGCGACCACGTTCTTGGCGAGGTAGCGCGCCGCATAGGCGGCCGACCGGTCGACCTTCGACGGATCCTTGCCCGAGAAGGCACCGCCGCCATGCGGCGCCGCTCCGCCATAGGTGTCGACGATGATCTTGCGTCCGGTGAGACCGGCGTCGCCGTCCGGCCCGCCGACGATGAAGCGGCCGGTCGGATTGACATAGAAGGAGTCGTCGGGACACATCCAGCCTTCGGGCAGGACCGCCTCGACATAGCCGCGAACGAGCGCGCGCAGGTCGCCCTGGCTGATCGAGGGGCTGTGCTGGGTCGAGACGACAATCGAGGTGGTGGCCACCGGTCGCCCCTCTTCGTAACGCAGCGTGACCTGGCTTTTCGAATCGGGCTCGAGTTGCGGCGCCTCGCCGGAATGGCGCGCCGCGGCGAGCGCCTGCAGGATCTTGTGCGCATATTCGATCGGCGCCGGCATCAGGGAGTCCGTCTCCCGGCAGGCATAGCCGAACATGATGCCCTGATCACCCGCGCCTTCGTCCTTTTCCGTCTCGGCGTAGGCATAGTGGGCCTCGCGGCCTGCCTGGATCTTGTACAGGGGCGGCTGCGCAATGTACAGGCAACCCTCCTGGATGAGGGGCTCCATGTTGCGGTAGAAGAAGGTAAGGAGCAGCGACCCGGCGCGGGGGGACCGCTTCGGGGGCAGTG
>JBHHTO010000122.1:0-7364 GCA_046753425.1 Rhodothalassiaceae bacterium
GACACGGGACTGCGCCAGATTGCGGGGATCGAAGTCGATGCTGGCGGTGAAATGCTCGAAGCCGCCCTGCACCGGCGCCGTGTTCCACTTCGCCGTCCACAGGATGCGGCTCGCGTCGGGCACGACCTGCCATGCCGCGGCTCCGGCGGTGGTCGCGCCGGCAAGCTGGATAAGGAAGGCGAGCAGGAGACGGCTCATCGGTCCGTTCCCCCTCATCTTGCCGCCCTCTGCCCGAGCGGCAGCATGCGCCGGAGGATATCGTCCCGATCGCGGAAATGGTGCTTCAGCGCCGCGGCGACATGCAGCAGGAGCAGGGCCAGCAGCAGCCAGGCGAGCGTCGCGTGCACCTCCTCCGCGATCTCGTGAAGCACCGGGTCGGGGCCAAGGGGATTGGGCAGCGTGAAGAGGTTGAAGATACGCGTCGGCACCACGATCCTCGATGTCGCCGCTGCCAGCCAGCCCGCGACCGGCATGGCGAGAAGGATGACATAGAATCCCCCGTGGCTGAGCGCCGCGAGCCGGCGTTCAAGCGGCGTCATCGTCGCAGGCAGTGCCGGCACCGGCTGCGCGAGGCGCCAGGCGAGGCGCCCGAGCATGAGGACGAAAATGAGAAAGCCGAATGATTTGTGGAGTTGGAACAGGTTGAATTTCAGCTCCAGATCCTTGACGAACTCGTCCATTACGTAACCGAGCGCCCACTGGCCGACCACCAGAATTGCGATCAGCCAGTGCAGGGTGATGCTGACCGCGCCCCATCGCTCGCTGTCATTTCGAAGCTGCATCGCCTGTACTCCCGCAAGCCCGCGCCCTTGTACGCGCTATTTGACCGAGGCCTCGGTGGAGATGAAGAGGTGCACCTCATCGCTCACCATCGGCACATAGGCGGTAAGGCCGAATTCGCTGCGCCTGACGACGCCCTCGGCGGTGAATCCGACCGACGGCTTGTGGGTCAGCGGGTGCTCACCCATCTTGTTCAGGCGTACCGCGAGGGCCACCGGGCGGGTGACGCCGTGCAGCGTCAGCTCACCATGAAGACGCGCCGTCTTCTCACCGGTCCGCTCAACCCGCGTGCTGCGGAAGGTTGCCACCGGATATTTGGCGACGTCGAAGAAGTCGGCGCTTTTCAGATGCTCGTCAAGGCGCGGCACATTGGTGTCGATGCTGTCGAGCGGAATCGTCACCTCGACCCGCGAATTCTCCGGCGCCGCGGCGTCGAGAACGAGCGTGCCGTCGAAGTCGCGGAAGCGGGCGCGGAAATCGGAAAAGCCGAGATGGTTCCAGGTCAGTCCGATATGGGTATGCGCCTTGTCCATGACATATTCGACCGGCGCCGCGGTCACCACCGCGGCGGGCAGCAGCATGAACAGGGAAAGGAAGAGGGTCTTCTTGCGCGTCATGTGAAGTTTCCCCAACTTGCAATCCTTCTTCCGGCCCGAAGGCCATGCATCTTTTACGCCGGTGCCGCAACGCATCCTGCACCGCGCGCGGGAAGGGGACCATACACGATTTCGTTGGCCTCGTCCGCCGCCGATCGGGAAACAGCCTGTTTTCGATTTCGACAGGCGGCGCGCCTTCATTGCCGCGCGACAGGCGCGCCGGTCTGTGGCATGAGGGGGGCACAGGATAGGGGATCAAACACGGGATCGGTTGC
The DNA here is from genome assembly GCA_046753425.1 of Rhodothalassiaceae bacterium. Lineage (GTDB taxonomy): Bacteria > Pseudomonadota > Alphaproteobacteria > Sphingomonadales > Rhodothalassiaceae > J134. The sequence continues at coordinate 1,652 of JBHHTO010000122.1, forward strand.
ATGTCGAGAACCGTGCCAGGCAACAGCATGAGCGACAGCCATGGATGCACCGGCGTCCTGCTCGTCAATCTCGGCACGCCGGAGGCGCCGACGCCGCGTGCCGTGCGTCGCTATCTGCGCGAATTCCTTGCTGACCGGCGTGTCGTCGAGCGCAGCCCGTGGCTCTGGCGGCCCCTTCTCGAACTCGTCATTCTCCCCCTACGGGCGCGGAAGAGCGCTGCCGCCTATCGCAAGATCTGGCTGGATGATCCGCCGCAAAGCCCGCTGCGCGCCGCGACGCGGGCGCTGGCTGAAAAGCTTCAGGCCGCGCTCGCCGGCGACAAGGGTGCGCCGCGCGTCGACTGGGCGATGCGCTACGGCCGGCCGGCGATCGCTGCGCGCATCGAGGCGCTGCTGGCAGCGGGATGCGACCGCCTCCTCGTCTGCCCGCTCTATCCGCAATATGCGGCGGCGACGACGGGGTCGGTCTGTGATGCCGTGTTCCGGGCGCTCGAGGGCCGGCGGCTTGTGCCGGCGCTGCGCATCCTGCCGCCCTATCCCGATCACCCGGCCTATATCGCCGCGCTCGCGGACTCGGTCCGCAAACATGTCGCCACTGCGGGCTGGGAGCCCGAGCGGCTCGTCCTGTCCTTTCACGGCCTGCCCCAGGCGCAGGTCGATGCCGGCGATCCCTATCGCCGCCAGTGTGAGCAGACCGCCGCCGCCCTGCGCGCGGCACTCGCTCTTGATGCCGAAAGGGCGCCGCTTGCCTTCCAGTCGCGCTTCGGGCCTGCCGCCTGGCTTGCGCCTGCAACCGACGCGGTGCTGCGCGACCTGGCGCGGCAGGGGGTGCGCGATGTCATGGTGCTGACGCCGGGCTTCGCCGCCGACTGCCTCGAGACTCTTGAGGAAATCGCACTCGGCGGCCGCGACATCTTCCTTGCGGCCGGCGGACGCCGTCTTGATCTCGTGCCCTGTCTCAATGACTGCGACGCCCATGTCCGGCTGCTCGGAACCCTGGTCAGGGAGGAAGGTGCGGGCTGGCTCGACTGATCCGGGATCAGCGCACCCGCCCGCGTTTTCCCCCGCGCTCAGGCATGGCGCTGATAGCGCTGGCGGCGCCGGGCGCGGCGGATCGCGCGTTCGAGCGCGTGGTCTGTGCTGGTCAGGGGGTGCGTCATCATTGTCGTCCTTTCGCTGTCGCGACGCGGCGATTTCGCGTCCTTTGTTCTAGTGTACTGGTCATGTAATACAGCAATCCGGAAATGCAAGGGGGGGCATGAAAAAATCCTGTTGTGCGCATCCGCCCACCTGCTCACGCGCCGTCCGGGCAGGACTTGTCGGGAATTTTTACAGGCGGGGCGGGTTCCCGGGCCGCTGATCGGCCCCGGAGCGGAAACCTTGAGACCATCGGCGGTGCCGCTGTGGCGCCTGCTCCACCTCTTGCGGGTTGGAAAAGTCACTTTTCTGACAACAAGTTGCGATGAGGGGGAGACGATACGGCCGGGGTTTGGCGCGCTCCTGTGCCGGGGGGCGCTCGCGTCGGGGGGGGCGTGTTCAGGTCCGGCCTGTCGCAGGATCTGTCGCCATCCCTGCCAAAGTGTAAAATTCTTTTACGAAAGCCGCGGCTCGGAGTAAGCTCAGTCGGGCAGCGATTCCGTAAGCGTCCGTCCTACAAAGACATTCCGCATATGGCACGCTCCCTGCATATCGAGGGGCGAACGCAATGGGTTCGTGGCCGCGGGATGCTTTGGTGGCCAAGGAGCAGGAGGAACGGATGAAGACACTTCTCAAGACTCTGGCGATCGGTGCCGTCGGGGGGATGCTGAGCGTCGCCGCGCAGGCCGGACCGGTCACCTACACGGCCAATCCGGGCAATGGCGGGGCCGCCGGCGCGCCGTTCCAGACCGACAAGATCACCGGCCCCTATTCGGCAGAGGTCGACCAGGATGCGGCGGGCAATTTCACCGAGAGCGGCCTCATCCAGTTCGGCAATTTCTCGCTTGGCGGCACGAATATTGGTGGCGGCACGAGCGGCCTTGGGACCAGCTACAATCTCTATGGCCTGTTCACGGCAGCGGGTACGGCGACGGCAGTGCCTATCGGTGGCGGTCTGGTCAGCGTGGTGGTCAAGTTCACGAGCTTTCTTGCCGAGATCTGGACCGATCCGAATCAGGATACCGTCTTCACCTTCGATGCCGGCAATGCGGGTGACCAGGACGGCTTCAGCGGCCAGAATGGCGGCTCGCAGTTCGCCGATGAGCAATACCGGTGAGGACCAGCTCGTGCTGCAGATCAGCGGCGGGCTCAGCTTCCCGCGCATTGCCACCCTGCTGGTGAACGCGAGCAATGGCGGTGTGCTCAGCGGTGGCTTCAATGTGAAGTCGAAGTTCAACACCGACTTCGGAGCGCCGGGCGAGGCGGATGACTTCTTCCAGTTCCTGCCCTTCAATTTCCTGAACCTGAACCTTCTCGCTTCGGGTCAGACCGGCCAGACGTCGGGCAACTTCGCCTTGCCGGGCGGCTTTACCGACAACACCTTCCAGAATGCATCGGTCGACGTTACCTTCATTCCCGAGCCGACGACGGTGGGCCTCTTCGGCCTCGGTCTTCTCGGCCTCGGTGCGATGGCCAGGCGGCGCCGCCGCAAGGTCTGAGCCTCGCGGTTATCAGACCTGAGAGTGATGCAGACCCCCGGCTCCGGCCGGGGGTTTTTCTATGACCCGGGCCTCTCTCTCCCTCACCCGCCGGCCCATTGCGCTTCGAGACGGGCCTTCGGCCCTCCTCAGCGCGAACGGAAAAGCAAAAAGCAAAAAGCAAAAGCCCATTCGCCCTGAGCTTCTCGAAGGGCGAAGGGCGAAGGGCGCGCGGCGTCCCATTTTCGCCCCCTCACCCGCCGGTGCCCGGGGACCGGTCTTCCGCCGCGCCTCGCGGCGGGAAGGACCTCTCCCGCTTTCGTTCATTCCTGCCCATCCTCGCCGAATCTGCTTGACAGTGAGAAACGAGAACTCTAGAAAATAGAGTATCAATCATCGCAAAGCCCGGGTCAGACAGCGAGGACCGGCTTTTTACCCCGAGGAGGGGAAAACGGGATGACCGATAACGAACGCCTGAAGGACGATCTCGCCTATGTGCGTGCGGCCATTGACCGCCAGCGCGAGATCCTGTGCCATGCGATCCCTTTCTGGTTCGCGGGACTCATTGCCGTTTTTCTGATGGTGCTTGCCGTCGTCGGCGATCTGCAAGCGCAGGGCGTGCTGCCGGAGTCCGTATTTGATATCGTCAAGCTTGCCGGATTTGTCGGTCTCGTCACCGTCCTGTTGTCGCGCGCGCTGGGCGAGAAGCGTGGCCGGCGCGCGGAGAAGGCAACACGACCCCGGCAGCGGGGACAGGCCCGGCAGGTGGTGCCCTTCCTCATCTTTGTCGCGGGGCTCGCCTTTATCCAGCTCTATGCCGATGCGGCGGGTCTGGGCGGGGCCGCCTTGAAGCCCGTGATCTTCGCCTATGTGGCGGTGTCCTTCATGCTCCTCGGCTATAACGGCCTCAGGCTGCTCTTCTGGATGGGCGCCGGGCTTGCTGCGGCAACGCTGGTCTATGTCGGTCTCGACAGCGAATTCCAGCGCACCATTCTGGGCGTCGGCTTCGCTGCCGGCATCCTGCTCGGCTCCTGGTTCGACCAGCGCCTGCTCGCGCGCGCCGCGGGCTGAGCCGATGCCGGATCGTACCAGGACCGCGGAAGCGATCGGCGGGCGGATCGCGGACCTTGATCGCCTGCTCGAGCACCGCACCCGCCTCGCCGTCTGCGTCCTTCTTTCGCGCGAGCCCGAATTGTCGTTCTCGCGCTTCCGGGCGCTGCTCGATGAGACCGACGGCAATCTCGGGGCGCAGCTCCGCCGGCTCGAGGATGCGGGCTATGTGTCGATCGAGAAGACCTTCGTCGGCCGCAAGCCGCAGACGCTCTATCGGCTGACGGAGCGCGGTCGACAACGCCTTGCCAGCCATCTCGACGCGCTCGAGGTGCTGATCGGCGCCGGCACCGGGGGGTGAAACCATGAGGACGGGAGCCGCAGGCCGGCTCCCGTCGGCTTGTCGGGCGGCGGCTCCGGCTTCAGTAAAGATATTCCTCGAAGACGCGTGTGATATCGCCCCGCCAGGGACCGTGATAGGCGGCGAGCATCTCCTCGGCGAGCGTCGGCCCGCCCCCGGCCATCTCGTGCAGCGGCGCAAGAAAGACGGCCTCGGTCTCGCCCGCGGCATTGCGGCGGTCGCGCGCCCGCAGTCCGGCCTCCGCGATGGCGAGGCAGTCGCGCGCGATGTCCCGGACCTTGCGGTCGCGAAAGGAGGTCCCAAGCGCCGTGCGCGGCACCGCGCGTCGCAATTCCTGCATCTCCTCGAGGGTCCAGTCGCGCACCAGATCCCATGCCGCATCGAGCGCGCCCGTGTCATAGAGCAGCCCGACCCAGAAGGCGGGCAGGGCGCACAGCCGCGCCCAGGGTCCGCCATCGGCGCCGCGCATCTCGAGGAAGGTCTTGAGGCGCACCTCGGGAAAGGCGGTGGTGAGATGATCCTCCCAGTCCTTGAGCGTCGGATAGACACCGGACAGGCCGGGCAGGCGGCCGGCGAGAAAATCGCGGAAGGACTGTCCGGCGACATCGTGCATCACGCCATCGCGCTCGACGAAATACATCGGCACGTCGAGCATGTAATCGACATAACGCTCGAAGCCGAATCCGTCCTCGAAAACGAAATCGAGAAGTCCGGTGCGGTCGGGGTCGGTGTCGGTCCAGACATGGCTGCGATAGCTCAAGAAGCCGTTCGGCTTGCCCTCGGTAAAGGGCGAATTGGCAAAGAGCGCGGTGGCGATCGGCTGCAGCGCGAGGCCGACACGGAACTTCTTCCGCATGTCGGCCTCGTCCGAATAGTCGAGATTGGCCTGTACCGTGCAGGTACGGAACATCATGTCGAGCCCGAGCCGGCCGCGCTTCGGCATATAGGCGCGCATGATGCGGTACCGCGCCTTCGGCATCACCGGAATCTCGTCCCGCCGCGCCGTCGGGTGAAAGCCCATGCCGAGAAAGCCGACACCGAAGCGCTCGCCGATCGCCTTCACTTGTGCGAGATGCCCGTTCACCTCGCGACAGGTCTCATGAAGGTTCTCGAGCGGTGCGCCGGAAAGCTCGAGCTGTCCGCCCGGCTCGAGCGTGATCGAGGCGCCGTTCTGCCGGAGCGCGACGACGTTTCCGGCCTCGTATTTCGGCTCCCAGTCGAAACCCTGCATCGCGGTGAGGATGGCACCAATGCCACGCGCACCCTCATAGCGGACAGGGCGGTCGTTCTCCCGGAAGAAGACGAACTTCTCGTGCTCGGCACCGATGCGCCAGGCGGCCTTCGGTTTGGCACCGCACGCAAGAGCGGCAACGAGGTCCGCCTTGGTCAGTCGGGGCAGGGCATCGTCTGCCATCGGCGCGGGCTCCGGGGAAAGGGAAGGGACGGGCCTCTCGCGAGTTAGAGTTCCGACGGGCGCATTGCAAGCCCCCTTATGCCTCCCACTCGCGCGTCAGCAGGATGGCGAGGGCCGCGATCGCCGCCGTCTCGGCGCGCAAGGTCCGCGGTCCGAGCGACACCGCCCGGCTTGCCGCATGGTCAAGGATCAGGCGGCGCTCGGCCTCCGTGAAGCCGCCCTCCGGGCCGACGAGCACCGCCGGGGGCCGGTCCACAGGCAGGTCGCGGCAGG